>NZ_JBHSPA010000088.1:71222-175052 GCF_042656245.1 Nonomuraea insulae | reverse complement strand
CAATCATCACCAAAAACGATCAAGAAAACACGGCTTGACATCCATAGGAGCATCCCTTCAGTGGCGAGCCGCCGCCACGCGAGCCCACCTTGCCCGGATTCCGTGGTCGACAGCCCGGCGGGAGTTACGAGGCGGTGATGCGGTCGATGATCAGTGGGAGTTGTTCCCCGGAAGCCTGGCCCACCGCGTAGGCGCCTTCCAGCGCCGACAGGGCCCGCTCGAACCGTGAGGTCTCGTCCGCGTGCAAGGTCATCAACGGCTGGCCGGCCCGCACGAGATCCCCCGGCTTGGCATGCAGCACGACCCCGGCCCCGAACGAGACGGGATCCTCCTTGCGGGCCCGTCCGGCGCCGAGCCGCCAGGCCGCCAGGCCCACCGCGTAGGCGTCCAGCCGGGTCAGCACCCCGGACGACGGCACCTCCACGGTCAGCGTCTCGGCCGCCCGGGGCAGCAGGGCGTCAGGGTCCCCGCCCTGCGCGGAGATCATCCGCCGCCAGGCGTCCATGGCGGAGCCGTCCTGCAGAGCCTTCGCCGGGTCCTTGGGCGAGGACACCCCGGCGGCCGACAACATCTCCCGCGCCAGCCGTACGGTCAGCTCCACCACGTCGGCGGGCCCGCCGCCGGCCAGCACCTCGACCGACTCCTCGACCTCCAGCGCGTTCCCCACGGCCCGCCCCAGCGGCCGGTCCATGGCCGTCATCAGGGCGACCGTGCGCACCCCTGCGTCCGTGCCGAGGGCGACCATGGTCTCGGCCAGTTCCCTGGCCATCGGGACGGTCTTCATGAACGCCCCCGAGCCCACCTTCACGTCGAGGACGAGCGAACCGGTGCCCTCGGCGATCTTCTTGGACATGATCGAGGAGGCGATCAGCGGGATGGACTCGACGGTGCCGGTGACGTCGCGCAGGGCGTACAACTTCTTGTCGGCCGGCGCCAGGCCGGAGCCGGCGGCGCAGACGACGGCGCCCGCCGTGCGCAGGACGCCGAGCATCTCGTCGCCCGAGAGGGAGGCCCGCCAGCCGGGGATCGACTCCAGCTTGTCCAGGGTGCCGCCGGTGTGGCCGAGGCCGCGGCCGGAGAGTTGCGGCACGTACGCCCCGCAGGCCGCCACCACCGGCGCCAGCGGGAGCGTGATCTTGTCGCCGACCCCGCCCGTCGAGTGTTTGTCGGCGGTGGGCCGGTCGAGGCCGGACCAGTCCATACGTTCGCCGGAGCGGATCATGGCCTGGGTCCAGTCGGCGATCTCGCGCCGGTTCATGCCGTTCAGCAGGATCGCCATGGCCAGCGCGGACATCTGCTCGTCGGCGACGTCGCCGGCCGTGTACGCGCCGAGCACCCAGTCGATCTGCCCGGTGGTGAGCTCTCCCCTGTCCCGCTTGGCGCGGATGACCTCGATGGCGTCCATCACGTGCTCCTGCTGAGGTCCTGGGGCCCGAACGCGTACGGGAGGATCTCGGCCATCGGCTTGGGCCCGTCCTCGGTCTCGACCAGCAGGTCGGGCCCGCCGAACTCGTACAGGAGCTGACGGCAGCGCCCGCACGGCATCAGCAGCTCACCGTGGCCGTCCACGCAGGTGAAGGCCACGAGACGGCCGCCGCCCGAGCGCTGCAACGCCGAGACGAGGCCGCACTCGGCGCACAGGCCCAGGCCGTAGGAGGCGTTCTCGACGTTGCAGCCGGTGACGATCCGCCCGTCCTCCACCACTGCGGCGGCGCCCACGGGAAATTTCGAGTACGGCGCGTACGCGTGCCGCATGGCCTCCGCGGCCTCGTCGCGCAGGCCGTCCCAGTCGATGTTCAATGTTGTTCCCCCCGGCGATAGCTCACGCCGTCGGCCTTGGGCATCCGCAGGCGTTGCGAAGCGACCAGGAGCACGAGCAGCGTGAGCACGTGTGGCGTGATGAAGACGAACTCGTTGGGCAACTTGTCCACGGTGAGCCAGAGCCAGAACAGCAGGGCCGCGCCGACCACGGCGGCGCCCATCTGGGTGTACTGCCTGGCGCCCCTGACGACCAGCTCGGCCGGCTGGTCTGAGGCGAGCAGGCGGCGGATCCGCAGGGCGAGATAGACCAGCAGGAGCACCGCACCGAACAGGAAGAACGAGGTGACGGCCTCCGAGCTGCGCAGTTGCAGGCCGTCGGCGTAGCCGAACAGGGCGGCGCCGGCCGCGAGCCCGCCCGGACGCCAGTTCCCGAAGATCATGGCGGCCAGGCCGATGAACCCGCGCCCGGCCGTCTGGCCCTCGACGTACTTGGTGGAGACGAAGACCAGGAACACGCCGCCGAGCCCGGCGAAGGCGCCGGAGATGATGACGGCGACGTACTTGATCAGGTAGACGTTCACGCCCAGCGACTCGGCCGCCCACGGGTTCTCGCCCGCCGAACGCAGCCGAAGGCCGAAGGCCGTGTGCCAGAGCACGAAGTACGTCAGCGGCAGCAGCAGGACGGCCAGGATCACCAGCACGTTGACGCCGTGGGTGAGGCCGCGCAGGATCCCCGCCACGTCGGACAGCAGGAACCAGTGGGTGTTCTCCAGCAGGCCGAGCACGTCGGGGCCGCCGGAGAACAGCGGCAGGCTGACCTCCGGCGGGTTCGAGGCCAGCGCGGGCGAGGTGGTGATGCCGGCACCCGCGTCGGAGGCGGGCGTGCCCTCCTTGTAGAGGACCTCGGACAGGAACCGGGTGACGCCGGGGCCGAGCAGGTTGATCGCGACGCCGCTGATGATGTGGTCCACGCCGAACGACACGGTCGCGATCGCGTGCAGGAGCCCGCCGAGCGCGCCACCGAGCAGTCCGGCGACCAGCGCGGCCACCGGGCCCCACTGGTATCCGGCCCAGCCGGCGAACCAGGTGCCGAGCACCATCATGCCTTCGAGGCCGATGTTGACCACGCCGGCCCGCTCGGCCCACAGGCCGCCGAGACCGGCCAGGCCGATCGGCACCGCGAGCAGCAGCGCGGCGGCGAACGTGCCGGAGGAGGTGATGTCATTCTCGCCCGTCACGATCCGCACGAGCGACATCAGCAGGATGAGCGCGGCGATGCCGATGAGCACCACGTGGTATTTGCCGACCCTGGTCATGCGGTCACCTCAACGGGAGTGTTCCTGCCGAGCTGCTGGGCGGCCCGCCGTTCTTCCAGTCTGAGGGCGATCCGCTTCGTCACCTCGTTGGCCATGACGACCAGCAGCACGATCGCGCCCTGGATGATCGTGACGACGGACGCGGGGACGTCCGCGAACTGCAGCGCGCCCTGCGCCCGGTCGAGGAAGGCGAACAGCAGCGCGGCGATCGCGATTCCGACGGGCTTGTTCCGGCCGAGCAGGGCCACGGCGATGCCGAGGAAGCCCAGGCCGGCGGTGAAGTTGGAGTTGTAGGCACCCGAGGAGCCGAGGATCTCGGGCAGGCCGATGAGTCCGGCGATCGCGCCGGACATCACCATCGCCGCGATCACCATGGTCTTGGGGTTGACGCCCGAGGCGAGCGCGGCGGGGGCGTTGAGCCCGCTGGCCTTGACGTTGAAGCCGAAGCGGGTGCGTTCCAGCACCAGCCAGACCCCCAGGCCGAGCACGACGGCCACGAGAAGGAAGCCCCACAGGCCGCCTTCACGGGTGGGCGGGAGCAGGCCGAACCACTCGAAAACCGCGTTCAGGTTGGGGAACATGGCCGAGTCGGGGAGCGGCGGTGTGGTCACGTTGACATCGGTCTTCGCACGTTCGCCGGCGAAGAGGCCCCGGACGAGATAGGACGACAGGTTGATCGCGATGTAGTTGAGCATGATCGTGGCGATGACCTCGTTCACGCCCCTGGTGACCTTCATGACGGCGGGGATGAGCGCGTACAGACCACCGGCCAGCGCCGCCACCACGATGATCACCGGGATCTGGATCCACGACGGCGCCGTGAACGTCGAGCCCACGTACGCCGCGCAGATGGCCGCGATCCGGTACTGGCCCTCGACGCCGATGTTGAAGAGGTTCATGCGGAAGCCGACAGCCACCGCCAGACCGGCGATGAACAGCGGCACAGCCCGGTTGAGGAAGGTGGCGATGGAGTTGGACTGCGCCCGCTCGCTCGTCCCGAAGTCGAAGAAGGCGGCCAGCGCGTCCAGCGGGCTCCCGCCCGCGATGATGATCGCCACGCTGCAGATCGCGATCGCCAGGAGGATGGCGACGACGGCGCCGGCGACGGTGAGCAGCGCCCGGTTGAGCCCGGCGGGCATCACGTCTCCTCAGTGCCGGCGATGGCGCCGGTCATGTAGCCGCCCAGCCGTTCGGGCGTGACGTCGGAAGGGTCGAGCGCGGCCACGAGCCGGCCCCGGTAGATGACCTGGATCGTGTCGGACAGGCCGATCAGCTCGTCGAGGTCGGCGGAGATGAGCAGCACCGCGAGCCCGGCGGCGCGGGCGTCGCGCAGGTGGTCCCAGATCGCGGCCTGGGCGCCGACGTCCACACCCCGGGTGGGGTGGGCGGCGATGAGGAAGGCCGGCTCGCCGCTCATCTCGCGGCCCACGATCAGCTTCTGCTGGTTGCCCCCGGACAGGGCCAGGGCCAGGGTTTCGACGCTGGGCGTGCGTACGTCGTAGTCCTTGACGATGCGCTCGGTGTCGGCCTTCGAGGCCCGCCTGTCGACCCAGATGCCGCTGCGCGCGGGCCTTCTGGTCTGGTGGCCGAGGATCCGGTTCTCCCAGAGGGACGCCTCCAGGAGCAGGCCCTGGCGGTGGCGGTCCTCGGGGATGTAGCCGATGCCGGACTCCCTGCGCCTCAGCGTGGACCAGGCGGTCATGTCGCGGCCGTCCAGCTCGACCCGGCCGTGGGCCGGGCGGATGCCCATGACGGCCTCGATGAGCTCGGACTGGCCGTTGCCCTCGACGCCGGCGATGCCGAGGATCTCGCCCTTGTGGATGTCGAACGACACGTCGTCGAGGAGCAGGCGTTTGCCCTCTTGGCGGAGCTTGTCGGCGTACAGGCTGACGGGGGTGCCCTTGGGCACCGGGCGGAAACCGTCGGCCTCCACGGTGAGGCTGGAGACCTTCAGCGCCACCGTGTCGGTCACGGTGGACTCGCGGGTCTCGGGTGTGGGCAGCTCGCTGCCGACCATCAGCTCGGCGAGCTGACGCGCGGTGACCTCGCCCGGGTTCACGCTGGCGACCGTGGTGCCGCGCCGGATGACGGTGATCGCATCGGCGATGCCGAGCACCTCGTCCAGCTTGTGCGAGATGAAGATGACGGTCAGGCCCTCGGACTTGAGCTCGCGCAGGTTCTGGAAGAGCTCCTCGACCTCCTGCGGCACGAGCACGGCCGTCGGCTCGTCGAGGATGAGGATGCGGGCGCCGCGGTAGAGGACCTTGAGGATCTCCACGCGCTGCCGGTCGCCGACGCCGAGGTCCTCGACGAGCTTGTCCGGGTCGACCCGCAGGCCGTGGGTGGCGGCCAGTTCGGTGATGCGCCGACGGGCGGCGGCCCTGTCGAGCGTGCCGAGCTTCCTGGGCTCGGCCCCGAGCACGATGTTCTCCAGGACCGTGAAGTTGTCGGCGAGCATGAAGTGCTGGTGCACCATGCCGATTCCGACCCCGATGGCGTCGCTCGGCGTGCGGAAGCTGACCTCCGCGCCGTTGACCTTGATGGTGCCCTCGTCCGGCTTCTGCATGCCGTAGAGGATCTTCATCAGGGTGGACTTGCCCGCGCCGTTCTCCCCGACGATGGCGTGTACCGTGCCGGGCTGGACGGTGATGCGGATGTCGTGGTTCGCGACGACACCGGGGAAACGCTTGGTGATGCCCTCAAGCTCTACGGCGGGTTTCACCGTGGCCAAGGTGTCAGCACTCATCTGCCTCTCCTACAGGGGGGCGGCATAGACAGAAGGCCCGAAGTCCGGACTCCGGGCCCTCAGCTGTCTCTTCTACCCCGGTTACGGCTTGGCGGGAACCGTGATTTTGCCGTCGACGATGTCCTTCTTGGCAGCGTCGAGCTTGTCCTTGATGTCGTCGATCTCGCCGCCTGTGGTGGACAGGCCCACGCCGTCGACCTTCAGGTCGTAGATGACGTCCGAGCCGCCCTTGGCGCCGCCCTGGAAGGCCTTGATGAACTCGAACACGCCGACGTCCACGCGCTTGAGCATCGAGGTCATGATGACCGGCTGCAGGTCGGTCTCCTTGACCGTCTGGCGCTGGTCGGAGTCGACGCCGATGGCCTTCTTCTTGGCCGCCGCCGCCGCCTGGAACACGCCGAGGCCGGAGTCACCGGCGGCGTGGTAGACGATGTCCGCGCCGTCCTGGAACATCTTCTCGGCCGCGACCTTGCCCTTGTCGGGGGCCTTGAAGCCGGTGAAGTCGCCGTCAGGGGTGAGGTACTTGATGTCGATCTTGGCGTCCGCCTTGACCGACTTCACGCCGGCCACGAAGCCCGCCTCGAACTTCCTGATCAGGTCGCTCTCGACGCCGCCGACGAAGCCGACGTGGCCGCTCTCCGCCTTGGTCGCCGCGGCGACGCCCGCCAGGTAGGAGCCCTGCTCCTCGGCGAACAGCAGACCGGTCACGTTGGGCGCGTTGGAGGCGGAGTCCACGACCGCGAACTGGATGTCCGGGTATTCGGTGGCGGCCTTCTTGATGTCCTCGGCGTAGGCGAAGCCGACCCCGATGATCGGGTTGTACTCGGCGTCCGCGAGCTGCCGCAGCAGGTCACCGCGGTTGGAGCCGTCAGCGGACGGGCTCAGCTCCTTGATCTCGGCGCCCAGTTCCGTCTTGGCCTTCTCCAGGCCGGCGTAGGCCGCGTCGTTGAAGGACTTGTCACCCCGCCCGCCGACGTCGAACGCGAGACCCACCTTGAGAGAGGCCTTCGGCGCCTCGCTGCTCGCGCCGGTCGGCTCCTGGCTGGCCGTGGTGCCCCCGCCGCCGCCACCACACGCGGCCGCTGCCATGAGCATGACGCCGGCGACCGAGCCGAGCGCCAACCTGTTGAATCGCTTGCCGAGCAAGGCGACTCCTTCCATTTCCCCGCCGTCGAATCTCATCGCAGGCGCGAAGAAACGTACGGCACCTGCACGGAAGATAGTTGCTTGACCAGGGCGAACCAAACCGGCGCACAGGGTCGCAACCTGTCCGTTATCGACATCACTCGCGTCCGTGACCTGAGACCCCATCACGGAGCGCAACCCACACACGGGAAGATTTGCCCAATTTTGGGACACGATCACCTCTTGTCCAGGAGGCGATCGTGACGGAGATTCCCACAGACAGTGGAAATCTCGCATCGGAGCCCGCATGCACCTTCGTACCATTCTCGCCGTGCCGCTGGCCGCGTTACTCGTCGCGTCCATGACCGGCACCACTCCCGCCACAGCCGCCGCCCCGGCCATCAGGATCGGGAACAACGCCACCCAGCCGGTCTTCTCCCGGGCCGACGCCGTCAAACAGACGGTGTTCGTCGAGGTCGCGGGGACCGACAGCGACAACGACGGCGCGCCCGACCGGGTGGCCGTGGACATCCTGCGACCCAAGGAGACCGACGAGGGACTCAAGGTCCCGGTGATCATGGAGGCGAGCCCCTACTACGCCCCCGGCAACGACGTCGCCAACCACCCCGTGGACGTGGACGAGAACGGCAACCCGCTGCCCGCACTGACCGCCCTGTCGGCCAGGGCGGCCGAGCCGTTCGACGGCTACTACGACAACTACTTCCTGCCCCGCGGCTACGCCATCGCCCTGGTGGAGAACGTGGGCAGCGCCCGCGCCACCGGCTGCCCGACCTCGGGCGACCGCAACGAGACCGCCGGCCCGAAGGCCGCCATCGACTGGCTGAACGGCCGCGCCAAAGGCTTCGACCCCGCCGGGAACCCGGTCGAGGCCACCTGGTCGACGGGCAAGGTCGGCATGATCGGCGTCTCCTACAACGGCACGCTGCCGAACGCGGTCGCCGCGACCGGCGTGGAGGGCCTGAAGACGATCGTCCCGATCGCCGCCATCTCCAGCTGGTACGACTACTACCGCGCCAACGGCGGCGTCCTGGCCCCCGGCGGCTTCCAGGGCGAGGACCTGGACGTGCTCGCCAAATACGTGCTGACCAGGGAGAACGGCCAGGAGGCCTGCGGCGCGGTGATCGACAGGATCACCGCGACCCAGGACCGGATCACCGGCGACTACAGCCGATTCTGGGACGATCGCAACTATCTCAAGGACGTGCGCAAGGTCAAGGCCAGCGTCTTCCTGGTGCACGGGCTCAACGACTGGAATGTCAAGACCAAGCAGTTCGCGCAGTGGTGGTACGCCCTGGCCAAGCAGCACGTGCCGCGCAAGATCTGGCTGCACCAAGGCACCCACATGAGCCCCTTCAACTTCCGCACGGCCGAATGGCTGCGCCAGCTCCACGGCTGGTTCGACTACTGGCTGTACGGGATCGACTCGGGCATCATGCGTGAGCCGCAGGCGGACGTGGAGTCCGCCGCCGGCCAGTGGGCCCAGCACGCCTCGTGGCCGCTTCCCGGCACGGTCACGGTGCCGCTCCACCCGGGCTCCGGCTCGACGCTCGGCCTGCTGCCGCGTCCGCGTTCGGCCAAGGAGTCGTTCGTCGACCAGAAGGCCAGGACGGCCGAGCAACTCGTGGAGGCGGTGGGGGCGGATCCGAACCGGCTGGCGTACTCGACCGGTGCCCTGCCCGCCGACGTGCGGATCTCGGGCACGCCCACCGTCTCGGTGCGGGCCTCGCTGAAGGACGGGGCGTCGCCGTACCTGACGGCGCTGCTGGTAGACTACGGCACCGACGTCCGCCCGAACGGCACCCTGGTCTCGACCGGCCAGAACTACTGTTACGGCGAGGGCATTCCGGGTGACACGGGCTGTACGGTCCTCAGGACGCTCGGCACCGCCACGACCCCGTACAAGATCGTCACCAGGGGCTGGCTGGACGTCCGCAACCGTGACCGCCCGGACAGGACCGAGCCGATCAGGGCCGGCAAGGACTACACCTTCGCGTGGGACTTCCAGCCGACGGACTACATCTTCAAGAAGGGCCACCGGCTGGGCCTGGTGATCATCTCGACCGACTACGACTACACCCTGCGTTACCCGCCGGGCACCAGGATCACGGTCTCGCCGGGACAGTCGTCCCTGCGCCTGCCCGTGACCTTCGGCAAACTGCTCTAGGCCCCGTCCCTGTCCCATCTCCCTCTCGGGGGAGGGAGATGGGAGGGACGGCAAGGCGACGTCAGGCCATCGCGGTGGTGATCGAGTCGAGCGGCCCGACCTCCCACAGCGCGGTCAGCGCCGTGGTGGCCATGACCCGCACGCCCATGGCGATCGCCTTCTCATCCACCGCGAACGTCCCCTGGTGGATGTCGTAGGTGACCCCGTCGGGCGAACGCGTGCCGAGCCGGGCGAACGCGCCGGGGATCGACTCCAGGTACCAGGCGAAGTCCTCGCCTCCGAGCGACTGCTGGGTCGGGACGACCGCGCCCGCCCCCAGCGCCCGCTCGGCCGCCTCGGCCAGCATCTCGACGCTGACCTCGTCGTTGACCACCGGCGGCACGCCACGCGTGTAGTCCAGCGTGGCCTCGACGCCGTAGGCGCCGGCCACCGACTCCAGCAGCGACTTGATCAGGTCGGGGGCGGCGTGCCAGGCGTTCTCGTCGAGGCAGCGCACCGTGCCCTCGGCCACGCCGTCGTCGGGGATCGCGTTGGCCGCGGTCCCGGCCACGACCTTCCCCCAGACGAGGCTGAGCGAGGAACGCGGGTCGACGCGGCGCGACAGCGCGGCGGGCAGCTCCGTGAGGATCTTGGCCAGCGCGAAGACCAGGTCGGCGGTCAGGTGCGGGCGGGCGGTGTGACCGCCGGGGCCCGAGACCCGGACGGCGATCCTGTCGCAGGCCGAGGTGATCGGGCCGCTCCTGAGCCCGAGTTGCCCCACGTCCACGCGCGGGTCGCAGTGGAGGCCGAAGATCCGGTCCACACCGCTGATGCCGCCCTGCGCCATGACCTCGAGCGCGCCGCCGGGAAGCTCCTCGGCGGGCTGGAAGATCAGGCGCACCCGGCCGGGCAGCAGACCCGCGGCGGCCTGCTGGGCGAGGAAGAGCGAGGTGCCGAGCAGCACCGTGGTGTGCACGTCGTGCCCGCAGGCGTGGCAGGCCCCCGCCACGGTCGAGCGGTAGGGCACGTCCTTCTCGTCCTGAAGGGGCAGCGCGTCGATGTCGGCGCGCAACGCGATGGTCGGGCCGTCACCGCTGCCCACCTCGCAGATCAGGCCGGTGCCCCTGGGGAGCACCGAAGGCGTCAGCCCCGCGGCGGTGAGCCGCTCGGCGATCCGCTGTGTCGTACGATATTCGGCGAAGGCGAGCTCAGGGTGCATGTGGAGGTCGCGACGGAACGCCACGAGATCCTGCTCGGTCTCCGCCAGGAACGCGTCGAGTTCCCCCCGAAGCTCACGTCCCCGCATATGTCACCGTCCTGTCCCATGCCGCGCCGCCCCACACATCCTGGCCATCGCGGCTCGTGCGCTGTAAGAAAAGTCCCCATCCGCAGCGGCCACCCGGTTGAGCGGCCGCTCGGCGAATCCAAATAACACACCCGATTGGTTTCGGGGCGCGAGATCGTCAGCACGGGCTTCGCATTCGTAGATCGCGAGTGCCACTGCAGCCCGGGAGCACAGCGGTCGGCTGTGAGCCCGATGGCGATGCTTCGACTTTATCGCTCTCGTACGGCTTCGCGCCGACAGATACACCAAAAGTTGCCCGACGGCATGCCCGTAACCGCAGGTGGTCACGTTCCGTGCAGGCATGACTGATCCGGAAATAGTTACAACGGATCAGTAGATCGTGACCCAATGCTGTCAGTTCAAACGTGGTCAGCGATTCCGAATCCTGTCACCTTCTGTCATGGTCATCACACTCTAGCGATGGCTGCATTTGAGAAGAATGCGTGTTTCACTCGCTGTATGATCACTAATATCCCGTTCGGGGAGAAGTGTGCTGGGTTAAGCATCTTCGAGCCGAGCGAGGGGACCCTGGTGGTCGTACCCTCGCTCTCCCTTCCGCAGGATGAACTCCGCCGGATCGCCGGCGCCAGGTCGTACGAGGAGCGCCTGTTGTTCCTCCTGCTGACCCTCCGCGAGCCCCGGGTCAAGGTGGTCTACCTCTCCTCGGCGCCCATCGATCCCGACATCATCGACTACTACTTCGCGTTCCTGCCGGATCCGGATGACGCCGCCAAGCGCCTGACTCTCATCAGTCTCGACGACCCCTGGTCTCAGCCGTTGACCAGGAGTCTGCTCGACCGTCCAGACGCCATCGAGCGGTTACGCTCGGCGATCGACGGTGACGCTTGGCTGGTGCCCTTCGTCCTGAGCGAACTCGAAGAGGAGCTCGCCTCGCTACTCAACGTTCCCGTCTACGGTCCCGCGACGTCCCTTTCCTATTACGGCTCCAAGAGCGGGGCCCGGGAGGTGGGACATGAGGCCGGGGTACCGATGGCACGGGGCTTCGCCGACGTGCGTACGGAACCCGAGATCGAGGAGGCGCTGGAGGCCCTGCCCGGCGAGCGGGTGATCGTCAAGCTGAACGACGGGTATTCGGGTCTAGGCAACGCCATCGTGCCGAAGGCCGACAGGTCGCTGATCAACTTCTCCGCGGCGGGAGAGACCTGGGATAGCTTCACTGCGAAAATCCTTGAACGAGGGGCCGTGGTCGAGGAGTTCATCGAACATAGGCCGCTCTACTACCCGAGCGCGCTGGCTCAAATCACGCCCGGCGGAAAAGCTCAGGTGCTCGCCACGCACGATCAGGTGCTCGGCGGGCCCAACGGGCACGTCTACCAGGGGTGCACGTTCCCCGCGGCGCCCGAGTACCGCGCGGATGTCGGCTCGTCGGCCGCGCGGATCGCGGACATCCTCGCGGAGCGGGGCGTGGTCGGGCTGTTCGGGATGGACTTCTTCGCGCTGAAGGCCGACGCCGGCTACGCCGCGCTGCTGTGCGAGATCAACCTGCGGATCGGCGGCACCACGCATCCGTTCGGTGCCGCCGTGCTGACGACCGGGGCCACATACGACCCCGCCACCGGTCACCTCATGTCAGGAAATCAGCCGAAATTCTATACAGCTACTGACAACTGCCACTCGTCCTGCCTCGCGGGTCGCACCCCGGGTGAGGTGATGCGGACGGCCGAACAGCTCGGGGTCGGGTTCGACGCCGGGCGGCGTACCGGAAACGTCTTCCACCTGCTCGGCGCGATCCCCGAGCACGGCAAGCTGGGCTTCACCTCGATCGGCGACTCACGGGAAGAGGCCGACGAGCTGCACGCCCTCACCCGGCGTCTCCTTTGCGGCCCTTGAGGCCGCGCCAGCCGATGATCCCCAGGACAATGGCGAGGACGATGTTCACCGCGATCAGGATCCCGTGCACCACGTAGAAGCTGGTCGGATGCCCGTCGGCCAAGTTAAACCCCAGGTTCACCCACTCGAAGATCATGAACGCGCCGAGAATGATGAGGAAACCGGCGATCTTTCGTGACACATGTACCTCTCTCGCATCAAGGTGGATCAACGGGGGGATGTGTCGCCACATGGGCATTAACACGGAGCTACGCTGAGATCGCCATGTGGACGAAACTCGTGCCGGTCACGGCACTCATCGCCTCGGTCTCGCTCACAGGCGGGACCGCACACGCCGAACCGACGACGCCGGTCGGCGGCGAGGCGCTGGGCAGCCGCGGCCTTGTCGCCCCCACAGGCGTCAAGAAGCCGCCCAAGAGCAAGGCTACTTCGTACGTCATCGCGGACGCCGACACGGGCCAGGTGCTCGCGGCCAAGGACGCCCACGGGCGCTTCCTGCCGGCCAGCACGCTGAAGACGCTGACCGCGGTCACCCTGATCCCGAAGCTGGACAGGAACCGCAAGGTCAGGCCCAGCCAGAACGCCTGTAACCAGGAGGGCACCGCGGTCGGGCTGTCGCCGAAGGCCACGTACAAGATCGACGACCTGTTCAAGGCGCTGATGATGTCCTCGGGCAACGACGCCGCCATGGCGCTGGCCGAGGCGAACGGCAGCCTGGCCAAGACCATGACCGACATGAACGCCGAGGCCAAGCGGCTGCAGGCGAACGACACGGTGGCCAAGACGCCCAGCGGGCTGGACAAGCCCGGGCAGAGCAGCTCGGCGTACGACCTGGCGCTGATCGCCCGCGCCGGCCTGGCCAACCCGGAGTTCAAGCGCTACATCAGCACGAAGGTCGCCAACTTCCCGGCGCCCAAGGGCCACTACGAGATCAGCAACCACAACAAGCTGCTCTGGCGCTACGAGGGCATGGTCGGCGTCAAGAACGGCTGGACGTCGAAGGCCCAGGCCAGCTTCGTCGGCGCGGCCACCCGTGGCGGCCACACGATCGTGGTGAGCATCATGCGGCACGAGGGCGGCTTCTGGGACGAGGTCGCCTCGCTGATGGACTGGGGCTTCTCCGTACGGGGCAAGGCCGCCCCGGTCGGACAGCTCGTGGATCCGATCCCGGCGGCGGCGCTCGCCGCGCCCAAGCCGTCCGCGGCGCCGGGCGGCGCGTCGGTCACGCCGGCCGCGCAACCGCCGTTGCTGGACTCGGCCGCCTCCAAGCAGACCGACTCCACCAAGATGGTCGGCTCGCTGGTGATCGGTGGCGGGCTGCTGTTCGGACTGGTCTGGCTCGGCTTCGGCATCCGCCGCAGGCGCGGCCGCTCAGACCTCTGAGGTCTTCGACGAGGGGATCGGGGACGGGGAGGGCGGCGGGCAGAGCCCGGCGGTGGCCGTCCAGGCGGCGACGAAGAGCACGAGTCTGGCCGAGAAGTTGATCCAGACCAGCAGGCCGACGATGACGGCGAACGTACCGTAGATCGGGTTGCCCAGCGTGGTCGCCAGCAGCAGCGTCGCGATCTGCTTGAGCAGCCCGAACCCGATCGCGCCCATCAGCGCGCCCTTCGCGATCACGCGGAACGGCTGGGTCGGCTGGGCCACCCAGCCGAGCAGGATCACGAACAGCAGCCAGTCGGCCGCCACGCTCGCCGTCACGCCCGCGACCCTGAAGCCCAGGTTGATCAGCTCGTTCTGGCTGCCGAACAGGAAGTGCATGACGTTGTTGGTGGCCGTCGTGGCGAACCCGGCGACCAGCACGGACACGATCGCCGTCACGCCGAGCATGATCAGCGAGGCCAGGTCGCGCAGCTTGCCGACGAAGAAGTCGAGCGGCGGGGTGGTGGTCATCGACATCTCGCGCAGCGCCCCGCGCAACGCGTCGAGCGCGCCGAGCCCGGCGTAGAGGAGGCCGAGCAGGCCGATGATCCCGGCGGTCGTCCTGGCCGTGGCGATGGCCTCGAAGTCGAGCTGTTCCGCGATGCCCGGCAGCCGTTCCTCGATGGCCTGCCGCAGCGCCTTCCTGGTGGTCTCGCTGGTCGCGACGACGAGCCCCAGCACCGCGTACGACAGCGCCACCAACGGGAAGAAGGACAGGAACGCGAAGTACGTCACCGCTCCCGCCAGCCGGTCGCCGGACTGGAGCTGGTAGCGCTGGGCCGCCCTGAGGAGATGGTCGAGCGACAGCCTGCGCACCCGCCAGTAGTCCACCTTGCGGCGGCCCCAGCGCTTCACCGCCCTGACGCGCTTCATCGCATCCCTCTTCCCGTGATCACCCCCCGCTCACCACGTCCGCGCTCTCCCCCAGGCTCGCGAGAACCGCGGGAAGGTCGTGGTGGAGCATCTGCCCACCACTCTTGACCACACGCCCCGCGACCATGACCGTCTCCACACAACCGATATCGGCGTTCAGCACGACGGCGCCGATGGGGTCGTGGGCGGCGGCCATGCCGGGCGTGTCCGTACGCAGCAGGATCACGTCGGCCTGCTTGCCGGGCCGCAGCGAGCCGATGACGTCGGCCATGCCGAGCACCTCGGCGCCCTCGATGGTGGCCATGCGCAGCGCGTCGCGGGTGGTGAAGCCGAACCCGGCGCCGTCGGGGCGGCCGCGTTCGAGCAGGTGGGCGGTGCGCATCTGGCTGAACATGTCGCCGGGTGCGCACACCACCGTGTCGGCGCTCAGCCCGGTCGGGATGCCCGCCGCCCTGGCGCGGCCCGTGGTGGGGTAGCCGAGGCCCAGGTTCATCTCGTCCACCGGAGAGATCGAGGCGGTGCCGCCGGCCGCGGCGATGCGCTTGAACTCCTCGTCGGTGTAGTACAGCGCGTGCACGAATGTGGTCGGGGTGGCCAGCAGCCCGTTGTCCTCCAGGAACGCCAGCGCCTTGGCCGCGCTCTCCCTGCCGTGCCCGCCGAGGTGCGCGGTGACGGGCAGGCCGAGCTCGGCGGCCATGCGCCATTCCTCCAGTGCGCGCTCCTCGCCCGCGATCTCGGGGCCGAGGGCCGCGAGCACCATCGTGACCAGTCCGGAGGTGTCGAAGAGCTCCTCGCGTACGCGGCGGGTCTCGGCCGCCAGGCCGCCGGGCTCGCCGCCGTAGCAGTAGCCGAAGGCGGCCCTGATGCCCGAGTCGCGCAGGGCCCGGACGGCGTTGTCGGTGTGGGCGGGGCTGAACTGGGCGTGGGACCAGTCGAGCAACGTGGTGATGCCCGCGTCGAGGCACTCCAGCGCGCCCGCCAGGTTGCCCGCGTAGAGGTCCTGGGGGCGGTGGCGGGGGGCCAGCTCTCCGAGGACCCGTCGCAGGTAGGCCGGGAAGTCGATGTCGGGCGCGATCGCCCTGACGGTCGCCTGCCAGGTGTGGCGGTGGGTGTCGACGAAGCCGGGCAGCACGAGCCGCCCGGTCGCGTCGATCACCTCGGCGCCCGGCTCCACGGCCAGGTCGGGGCCGACTTCGGCGATCGTTCCGCGCTCGATCCTGACGTCCATCCGGCCCAGCACCACGGGCTCCGGCTCGGTGTCGATGACGACGCCGTTCTTGATCAATGTTGTCATAGCTAAAAGCTTAATGAGAAGCTTTTAAGAAAGCAATCTTGCGCTGGGTATCCTCTATGACGTGAAGCCGGATGAGATCGACGCGCTGGTGCCCCGCTGGGAGGAGGCGGGGATGTCGTCGCCGCTCATCGCCGCCCTTGAGCTCGGCAAACGCACCTCGCGCCTCCACCTGCTGTTCGACCAGGCGCTCAAGGCCGAGTTGTCGGAGCTGGGGCTGACCTACGCCGAGTTCGACGTGCTGATGGTGCTGAACAGGGCGGCGCCGCCGTACCGGATGAAGCCGAGTGAGCTGTCGAAGTCGTTGCTCCTCACCTCGGGGGGCATCAGCAACGTGCTGCAGCGGCTGACGGCGGCGGGATACGTGGAGCGCGAGGCCAACGCCGGCGACGCGCGCAGCCGCTGGGTGCAGCTCACGGACAAGGGGCGGCAGCAGGCCCAGGAGGCCATGGGGGCCTCGTCCCGGGCCTACATGGAGATCACGGCGGGGATCCCGGAGGAGACCGTGCGACAGGCGGCCGACGTGCTGCGCGAGATCCTGTCCCACGTGGGCCGCCGCCGCTACCGCTGAGCCCCCCGCAGCGCCGACCAGCCGGCGAGGGCGGCGGAGACGGCCTCGGGACGGTCCTCCATGGCGTGGTGCCCGGCCGGGCCGCAGTGGACGATCTCCAGGGCCGCGACGTTCTCCGCGCACCAGGCCGCCATCGCCGCGCCGATCAGCAGTGTCGGCGAGGAGTCGAAGGTGAGCAGCAGCTTGGGCACGTCGTCACTGCTCGCGAGCCATTTCCCGTAGCCCTCGACCCACTCGGCCACCTCGGCGGGCTCGCCTTCCAGCGGGGACGAGCGCGCGAACGCCAGCAGCGGCCTGCGGCTCTCCCTCGTCGGGTACGGCGCCAGGTACGGCTCCATCTCCGCCTCCCCCAGACCCTCCAGCACACCGCCCGTGAACGCCGTGCGCACGAGGAAGTCCTGGTCGAGCACCAGCGACTCCCCTTCGGGCCCGCGAATCTTCTCGGCCCTGGCGATCGCCTGCTCGCTCAGGTCGTGCCTGGTCAGCGGCCTCAGGAAGGTCTCCATGAACGCCACCCCGCGCACCCGCCCCGGATGCCGGGCGGCCCAGTCGAAGGCCAGCGCGCCACCCCAGTCGTGCCCGACCAGCACGACCTCCCGCAGCCCGAGCGCCTCGAACCAGGCGTCGAGGTAGCGGACGTGGTCGGCGACGCGGTAGGGGATGTCGGGCTTGCCCGAGCGGCCCATGCCGATGAGGTCGGGGGCGAGCAGGCGGCGGCCCGGCGCGTGGAGTGCGGGCATGATCTCGCGCCAGGCGTGGGACGAGGACGGGTTGCCGTGCAGGAAGACGACGGGGGCGCCTTCTCCTGAGTCCTCGTAGTGCATCACCGAATCGAGCACGTCGATCGTCGGCATGATGATCCCTCATTTCGTTCGTCACACTAACGTTTATGGCACTAACGAACTTACATCGTTAGTGTCACTAACGCAATGAGTAAGATCGCGCGCATGACGTACACCATGGACGAGCAGGCCACCCCTGGCCCCTTGCGCATCCTGCCCAGCCGGATGTTGTCGCTGGTCGCCATACACGCCGACCGGATCGTGAGCGAGGGCCTGGCCGGGGCGGACGCCCGCAAGTGGCACTACGCGGCGCTCGTGGCCCTCCGCGAGTCGGGGCCGGCCAGCCAGGCGGAGCTGAGCAGGCGTACCGGCATCTACCGCAGCGACCTGGTCGCCGTCATCAACGAGCTCGCCGAGCGCGGCCACGTCGTGCGCGCGCCCGACGCCGCCGACCGCCGCCGCAACGTCATCACCCTCACCGCCACGGGCCGCCGGCACGTGGAGCGGCTCGACAAGTTGATCGCGGAGCTCCAGGACGACCTGCTCGCGCCCCTGACCCGACCGGAACGTGAGAGTTTCACGGATCTGCTCGCCCGGTTGCTGGCCCATCATTCGCGCCGCGGGGGTGCCTGAGCAGGGCGGAAACCATGGCAGCGGGACATCGGGAGCCCTAGCCTGAGGGAGTTGGGACCGATCCAGGAGACGTCACGCCTATGGCCGAAATCAGCACCGGGCAAATGGTCAGGCTCCAGCGCGAGCGAAGGGGCATGAGCACCACCGCGCTGGCCACCCAGTCCGGCTGCACCCCCAGACACATCGAACTGATCGAGCACGGCAAACGAACCCCCTCGCTCCCCCTTCTGCGAGAGATCGCCAAGGTGCTCGGCGTACGGACCGCGGTCCTTTTGGGAGAGAGCCCCCGAGACTCACACGAGCCCAACAGGCCGCAGATCGGCGACATCGAGCGGGCCCTGTTCACGTGCCGGTCGCTGGCGCCCGACATCGAACCGCCCGACGCCGGGCAACTCGCCGAACGGGTGGCCTCGGCCCGCAACGCCTGGTTCACCTCGACGCGCCGCTACTCCATCCTGATGGCCGCGCTGCCGTCCCTCGTCACCGATGCCGAGAGCCTGGCGCTGGAGCACACACAGGAGGCGCACAGCGTGGCGACGGACGCCTACCTGCTGGCGAGGGGGGTGCTGAAACACCTGCGGCGGGTGGACCTGGCGCATCTCGCGGCCGACCGGGCCATGCGCTTCGCCGAGGAGTCGGGGGATCCGCTGATGGTCGCGTGGGCGTACTGGAACCTGGGGCAGTCGATGCTCTCCGACGACATGCACGAGATCGCCTACGACGTCGCCAGGCGCGGCATCGAAAGCCTCGAACCGCACGTCGGCGACGGCGACGAGCGTCACCTCAAAGCCCTGGGCGCGCTGCACCTGCTCGCCGCGATCGGCGCCGCCAGGATGGGCGACGACGACGAGGCCAGGGAACGCGTACGCGGGCCCGCCGCCCGCCTGGCCGAACGCGTCGACGACTCCGCCGGCGTCTACGACCTGGCCTTCTTCGGCCCCACCAACGTCGCCATCCACCTGGCCAGCATCGAGAACGACACCGGCCATCCTGAGGCGGTGCTGCACCTCGCCGACGACATCGACCTGCGCCGCACGCCGTCGATCGAACGACGCACCACCCACCTCGGCCACGTCGCCCGAGCCTGCGAGGACCTCGGCGACGACGCCGCCAGCCTGCTCCACCTCCTGCGGATCGAGCGTGAGTGCCCGGAGGAGCTCGACCACAAGCTGCTGCTGCGCGAGATGGTCAGGTCACTGGCGCGGCGGGCCCGGCCGTCCTGGGCCCCGGAGGTGCGCTATCTCGCAGAACGCCACGACATTCCCATCTGACGAGTTCCCCATCTGACGAACTCACAGTTCGGTCGCAACGAACTGGGAGATCTTTCGCCTGAGTTCGTCACGGACAGGCATGTCGGTGACACTCTGCGTTCATGACCAGAGCGCCGAGTGCTGATTTCGTCATGGAACGCCTGCGCCAGGAGGCGACCAGGGAGTTCCCTGGATGGTCCTTCGAGCGAGATCGTTCGAGCTGGACCGCCATCCATGACGAGACCCGGTTCACCAGGCACAGTCTGGCCGCCCTGCGTGCCCTCCTGCGCGTGCACCGGGCCGCGCGGAGGAGCTGATCTCCACGCCCTCCGACGACGACCTGGCCCGGCGGCAGCTCGCGGTCCTGCGGTCAACCTATCCGGCCTGGGAGATCAACCTGCGCGCCGACGCGCCCGGCACGGCCCGCTGGACGGCCGCCCTGCGGCGCCCGGTCACGCCACAGCTTCGCGCGAACGGCGTACGCGAGCGCCTCGGCGCCCCCGACGCCATCACCCTCGCCTCCGCCCTGGCCCACCAGGCGTCGCTCCTGCACAACGGCGGCACAGCCTGGCCGCCACCTCCCTGACCCCTCCCCACCCCGGCCTACCTCCCCATCACGCCGCCGGCCCGGACGGGTCCGTCGGCGTGATGGCGGGGTGGTCCGAGGCCTGAAGAAAGGGCCCGGCGGTGAAGCAGTCACAACTTGGGGAGGAAGCCCACCCGGTCGCGGACCTGCGCCATGGTCTCCCTGGCCACGGCCGCCGCCCGCTCCGCGCCGATGGCCAGCAGGCGGTCGAGCTCCACCTCGTCCGCCAGCAGCTTCTCCGTGCGCTCCCGGATCGGCGAGAACGTCTCCGTCACCGCCTCCGCGACGTCCTTCTTGAACGTGCCGTACCCCTGCCCCTCGTAACGGGTCACCAGCTCGGGGATGGGCGTGCCGGTCAGAGCCGACAGGATGCGCAGGAGGTTGGAGATGCCGGGCTTGTTCTCCTCGTCGAACAGCACCTCGGACCCGGTGTCCGTGACCGCGCGCATGACCTTCTTGCGCAGCGGCCCCGGCTGCTCCAGGACGTCGAGGATGCCCGCGGGGCTGGAGGAGGACTTGGACATCTTCGCCGTCGGGTCCTGGAGGTCGGTGATCTTCTCGACCTCCTTGAGGATGTACGGCTCCGGGAGCGTGAAGGTGTCACCGAAGCGGTGGTTGAAGCGCTGCCCCAGGTCGCGGGTGAGCTCCAGGTGCTGCTTCTGGTCCGCCCCCACGGGCACCCGGTTGGCCTGGTAGATCAGGATGTCGGCGGCCTGCAGGACCGGGTAGGTGAACAGCCCGACGCTGGCCGCGCTCTCCCCGAACTTGGCCGACTTGTCCTTGAACTGGGTCATCCTGGCCGCCTCACCCATCCCGGTGAGGCAGATCAGGATCCAGGCGAGCTCGGTGTGCTCGCGCACGTGCGACTGCACGAAGACGGTGGAGCGCTCGGGGTCGAGCCCGGCGGCGAAGAGCTGGGCCGCGGCCACGCGGCTGCGGCGGCGCAGCGCGGCGGGCTCGGTCGGCACGGTGATCGCGTGGAGATCGACCACGCAGTAGAACGCGTCGTGGGTCTCCTGCAAGGTGACCCACTGGCGGACCGCACCCAGGTAGTTGCCCAGGTGGAATGAGTCCGCTGTGGGCTGGATGCCGGAGAGTACACGAGGTCTGGCCATAGCAGGCAATTGTGTCAGGAATCCTGCTCAGGAGGCGACTCGGCGACCGGTCGGCGTTTCACTCTCACCCGGTCGATACGGCGGCCGTCCAGTTCGGTGACGGCCAGCTCGAAGCCCGAGAACTCCACCCGCTCCCCCGCGTCCGGCACGTGGCCCAGCATGGCCATGACGAACCCGGCCAGCGTCTCGTAGGGGCCGTCGGGCAGCCGGATGCCGGTCTCGGTGGCGAAGTCGTTGAGGTTGGTCAGGCCGTCGATCTCGATCTCGCCGGCGGGCAGGATGACGACGTCCTCCTCGACGTCGTACTCGTCCCTGATGTCGCCGATCAGCTCCTCGACCAGGTCCTCCATGGTGACGATGCCGGCCGTGCCGCCGTACTCGTCGACCACGATCGCCAGGTGCTGGCCCTCGTCGCGCATCTCGTTCAGCGTGGTGAGCAGGCGTTTGGAGGCGGGTACGAACTTCGCCGCCCTGATGGGCACGACCGCGCTGATCGGCTCGGTGCGGCCGATCAACTCCGGGTCCAGCAGGTCGCGTACGTGGACGAAGCCGACCACCTCGTCGTAGGACTCCCGGTAGACCGGGAAGCGCGAGTGCGGGAGTGTGGCGGCCAGCCGCGCCGCGTCGTTCAGCGGCGTGTCGGCCTCCATGAACTCCACCTCCGTACGCGGCAGCATCACCTCCCTGAGCTGCCGTTTCCCGGCGGCGAACACCTCCCCGATGAGCTTGCGCTCGTCGGCGGTCAGGTCGGTGTGCCCTACCACCATGTCGCGCAGCTCCTCGGTGGAGACCTCCTCCCTGTCGGCCTTCGGGTTGCCGCCGAGCAGCTTGACCACGCCGTCGGTGGACTTCGACAACATCCAGATGATCGGGCGCGACAGGGAGGCGATCCGGTCGAGGAACGGTGCCACGTACAACGACAGCCCCTCGGCCCGCTGCAGCGCCAGCCGTTTGGGGGCCAGCTCGCCGAGCACCAGCGACACGTACGAGATCGCCAGCGTCACGAGCACCAGCGCCATCACGGGCGCGACGGCGGGCGGCACCTGCCAGCCCTCGAGGACGGGGACGAGCTGCGCGGCCAGCCGGTCGGCGCCGAACGCGGCCGACAACATGGTGGCCACGGTCACGCCGATCTGCACGGCTGACAGGAATCTGTTGGGGTCGTGGGCCAGCTTGGCCACGCGCTCGCCGCGGCGGCCGTGCCGCGAGAGTTTGCGGACCTGGCTGTCGCGCAGGGAGACCATGGCGATTTCGGCGGCGGCGAAGAAGCCCCCGATCAGGATGAACAGCAGGACCAGGGCGATGTTGGCCGCGACGGTGTCAAACATGGTGGTTGGCAGCGTACTCGTCCGGTTTCCCGCGTATGCTGAACGGCAAGCCGTACAAAATCAAACATATTTGAACAGGAGCGCACATGAGACTACTGGTCACCGGAGGCGCCGGATATGTCGGCAGTGTCGTCGCGGCGCAGCTCATCGAGGCGGGACACGAGGTGACCGTACTCGACGACCTGTCAACCGGGCATGAGGACGCGGTGCCGGAGGGCGCCCGGTTCGTGCGGGCGGACATCCGCGAGGCCGATCAGGCGCTGGACGGCGTGGAGGCGGTGCTGCACTTCGCGGCCAAGTCGCTGGTCGGTGAGTCCGTGCGGGAGCCGGGGCGCTACTGGGCCGGCAACCTGGGCGGCACGCTGGCGCTGCTCGACGCCATGCGGGACAAGGGCGTGGGGCGGATCGTGTTCTCCTCGACGGCGGCCACGTACGGGGAGCCCGAGCGCTCGCCCATCGAGGAGAGCGACCCCACGCGCCCCACGAACCCCTACGGCGCCTCCAAGCTGGCCGTGGACACGGCGCTGAGCGCGTACGCGGGGCTGCGCGGGCTGGGCGCGGTGAGCCTGCGCTACTTCAACGTGGCCGGCGCCTACGGCCGCTACCGCGAGCGGCACGCGGTCGAGACCCACCTCATCCCGAACGTGCTCAAGGTCGCGACCGGCGAGCGCGAGTCGGTGAGCGTGTTCGGCACCGACTACCCCACGGCCGACGGCACCTGCGTGCGCGACTACATCCACGTCTCCGACCTGGCCAAGGCCCATTTGCTGGCCCTGGGGGCGATCACGCCCGGCGAGCACGAGATCTACAACCTGGGCAGCGGCACCGGCTTCTCCGTGCAGGAGGTGATCTCGGTCTGCCGCGAGGTCACCGGGCACGAGATCCCGGCGGTCGTCGGGGAGCGGCGGCCCGGCGATCCCGCGGTGCTGGTCGCCTCGTCGGCCAGGATCCAGCGCGAGCTGGGCTGGAAGGCCGAGCGGGCGTCGCTGCGGGACATCGTCTCCGACGCCTGGGGAGCGCTTTCCGGGAAATGAGCCATGCGGCGCGGAATTATGTGCTGTGATACCGAAATGTGAGGAGCATTTCACCAAGGGTCACGAAGCTGATCTTCGGTGCCGTCATCGTGGTGGGCAGCCTTCTGGCCGCGGCCGGCGTGCTCTTCGCCACACCCCAACCTGCTCCCGCCGTCCAGCCGACGCCTTGCGCGAAGGTGGACAAAAGGTGAAAAGGGCCTGACCGCTACCCTTTCGGCGTGCCACTCCTCCCCGAGAGCGGGCCTGTCCGCGCGCTCACGTACGCCACCTTCCTGCGCGCCATCGGGCGCGGCCTGTTCATCACGGTCAGCGTGCTGTTCTTCAAGCTGTCCGTGGGACTGTCCGACGGGGAGATCGGGCTCGGCATGACGATCGCCGGCGCCGTCGGCCTCACGGCGGGACTGCCCGCCGGACGGCTGGCCGACGTGGTCGGGCCGCGCGGGGTGCAGATCGTGTTCTCCTCCGCCGGGGCTGTGCTGGTGGCGGCGTACGCGCTGGTGAACGACTTCACCGGGTTCGTCGTCGTGGCCGCTCTGGTGACCTTCGCCGAGGCCGGGGAGTCGACGGCGCGGGCGGCGCTGGTCGGGGGCGCGGTGCCGGGGCCCGATCGGGTCCGCGTGCGGGCCTACCTGCGGGCCGTGACGAACGTGGGCTGGTCCTTCGGCGGCATCGGGGCGGGGGCGGCGCTGGGCCTCGACAGCCGGCCCGTGTACCTGGCGATGATCTTCGGGTGCACGGCCTGTTATCTGGGGAGCGCGGCGCTGATGTTCCGGGTCCCGCCGGTCGCGCCCGTGGCCCGCGGCGGCGCCGGGCCTTCCTGGGTGGTGCTGCGCGACCGGCCGTACGCGGTGCTGGCGCTGCTCAACGCGGTGCTGTTCATGCAGGGCGGGATGTTCAACTACGCGATCCCGCTGTGGGTCGCCGGGCGCACCTCCGCCCCTGCGTGGACGGTGGCGCTGCTCGCCCTGCTCAACAGCGTCATCGTCACGCTGCTGCAGGTGCGTCTCAGCCGCGGCACCGACGACGCCGCCGGCGCCGCCAGGGCTCAGCGGCGCTCCGGGGTGTTCCTGCTGGCGGGCTGCGTGGTGCTGGCCCTGGCCGCCGGACAGCCGGTGTGGGTGGCCATGGTGACGCTGATCGCCGGGGCGATCCTGCACGTGTTCGGAGAACTGCTGCAGGCTGCGGGGTCGTGGGGCCTGTCGTACGAGCTGGCGCCGCCGCACGCCATCGGCCAGTACCAGGGTCTGTACGGCATGGGGCAGCAGGTGTCCAACATCGCCGCCCCCGCCGTCATGACCACGGTGGTCGTGGGCTGGGGGCTGCCCGGGTGGATCCTGTTCGGGGTGCTCTTCCTGGCCGCCGGGCTGGCGGTCCCACCGGTGACACGGTGGGCCGAACGTACGCGTACCACCGCCGATCAGCCGCAACCCGCCTGAACGCGGACGCGCGCCCCCCGTCCGTCGGGAGGCGCGCGTCTCAGGGCTAGATGAGGCCCAGTTCCTTGACCGCGTCGCGCTCCTCTGCCAGCTCGCGCACGGTGGCGTCGATGCGCTCGCGGGAGAAGTCGTCGATCTCCAGGCCCTGGATGATCTCGAACGAGCCGTTCGCCGCCCGTACGGGGAAGGAGGAGATGAGCCCCTCCGCCACGCCGTAGGAGCCGTCGGAGACCACGGCCGCCGAGGTCCAGTCGGTGCCGTTGACCCAGTCGTAGACGTGGTCGATCGCGGCGTTGGCGGCCGAGGCGGCCGAGGAGGCGCCGCGGGCCTCGATGATGGCGGCGCCGCGCTTGGCCACCGTCGGGATGAACGTGCCGCTCAGCCACTCGGACTCGACCTGCTCGGCCGCGACCTTGCCGCCGACTTCGGCGTGGAACAGGTCAGGGTATTGGGTGGCGGAGTGGTTGCCCCAGATCGTCATCTTCTTGATCTCGGTGACCGGGACCTGGAGCTTGGCCGCGAGCTGGGACAGCGCGCGGTTGTGGTCGAGCCTGGTCATCGCGGTGAAGCGGTCGGCCGGCACGTCGGGCGCGTTGCGCTGGGCGATGAGCGCGTTGGTGTTGGCCGGGTTGCCCACGACCAGGACCTTGATGTCGGCGGCGGCGTGGTCGTTGATCGCCTTGCCCTGCGGCCCGAAGATGCCGCCGTTGGCTTCGAGCAGGTCGCCACGCTCCATGCCGGCCTTTCGCGGCATGGCGCCGACCAGCAGCGCGACGTTGGCGCCGGCGAAGGCGACGTTGGGGTCGTCGGTGATCTCGATGCCGGACAGCAGCGGGAACGCGCAGTCGTCCAGCTCCATCGCGGTGCCCTCGGCCGCCTTCACCGCGTTCGGGATCTCCAGCAGGCTGAGCTTGACCGGCACGTCGGCGCCGAGAAGCTGCCCCGACGCGATGCGGAACAACAGTGCGTAGCCGATCTGGCCGGCGGCTCCGGTGACGGTCACCTTGACGGGCACAGTGGCTGACGACGCCATGGCCTTCCCCTAACTCCAGGCACGAATCGTTGACGTTGGGGATGTTACCCGCATGTCATCAGCAGCTTTCCATCGCGGGCACCTTCAGCTCCGCCTGGAAGTCCACCGTCCCGAACTGCTTGGTGATGAGCTGCTTGATGAAGCCCGTGGTGTACAGGTCGGCGATCACCGCCTTCACCGCCTTGCAGGTCTTCACGTCGCCCTTCTTGATGCCCACGGAGTAACGCTCGTTCGTGAGCTTGACCCCGAGGATCTTGAACCGCATGTTCTCCCTGGCCGCGAACCCCGCCAGGATCAGGTCGTCGCCCGGCACCGCGTCCACCGCGCCGCTCCTGAGCATGTCCATGCAGACGGCGTAGTTGGTGGCCGAGACCGGCTCGACCTTCACCCGGTCCTGGACCGCGCCGACCGACGGGCTGTCGGGCGCGCAGATCTTCTTGCCCTTCAGGTCCTCGACCGACTCCACGCCGACGCCCGCGCGTACCAGGATGTCCTGGTGGGCCAGATAGTAGGGCCCGGCGAAGCGCGTCTCGCTCTTGTCGACGGAGTAGGTGGCGATCACCAGGTCCACCCGGCCGTCGGCCAGGGAGCTCGCGCGGTCGTCCCTGCCGACCCTGACGAACGTCGTCTCCTTCGCACCCAGCTCCGTCGCGACGCGCTTGGCGATCTCGATGTCGAAGCCCTGGAAGTCGTCGCCGTTCTGCAGCCCCACGCCGGGCAGGTCGCCCTTGACGCCGATCACGATCTTCCCGGTGCCGGCCACCTTGTCCACCACCGTGGCGAAGGTGCCGGCGGGGCCCTGCTCAGATGTCTCCTGCTCAGGACCGGACTGCTCGCCGAACGCCAGCGGCCGCCAGCCGTTCAGCAGCAGCGCGATCCCCGCGGCGGCGAGCAGCACCAGCGCGGTGACGACCGCGAGCCACACCTTCGCCCGCCTGCGCCTCGCGGGCACGGCGGGCCCGGTCATCGGGTACGGCGCCCCACCCCCTTCCGGCGGCCCCATGGCGCCGTGCTGACCGGTCGTGACGTGCGGAAGCGGCGGCTGCCCCGGCACGGCCTGCTGACCCGTCACCGGACGCTGATCCTGCTGACCGCCCGTCGTCCTATGGTCCTGCTGGCCCGCTGTCGTCCTGTGGTCCTGCTGACCGCCCGTCGTCCTATGGTCCTGCTGGCCCGCTGTCGTCCTGTGGTCCTGCTGACCGGCTGTGGTGCGGGGATCTTGCTGGCCCGCCGTCGTCCCGTGGTCCTGCTGACCGGCTGTGGTGCGGGGATCGTGCGGGTACCCGCCGGTTTGGGAGGGCGGCGTCCCGGACCCCGTACGGCCCGGCTGGTCTGTGATCGACCCGGCGGACACCCTGATGAACGGCGTGGTGTCGTCACTGGCCACCTGCACGCCCCGCGTCAGCACCGCCGTCGAGGCCCCCACCGTGGAGGACTGCCCCAGCAGCCGCAGCAGGATCTGGTCCGCGGAAGGCCGCTCGGCCGGTGCCTTGGCCAGCGCGGAGCCCACCACGCTCCGCAGCGGCTCCGGCATCATGGAGACGTCGACCTCGTGGTTGAGGATGCGGTTGAGCACGACGGCGATGGACTTGCCCTCGAACGCGACCTGCCCGGTCGCCGCGAAGGCGATGGTCGCGCCCCACGAGAACACGTCGGTGTAGGGCCCGATGTCGTCGCCGGCGATCTGCTCGGGCGCCATGTAGGCGGGGGTGCCGATCGCGCGGCTGGTGATCGTACCGGTGGAGTCGATGATCCGGGCGATCCCGAAGTCGACCACGCGCGGCCCGTCGGCGGCGATCAGCACGTTGTCGGGCTTGAAGTCCCTGTGCACGATCGAGGCGTGGTGGATCGCCGTGAGGGCCGTGGCCGTGCCGATGGCCAGCCGGTCGAGCGCCGTGCCGGTGAGCGGCCCGTCGGTCTCGACGATCTCCCGCAGCGGCCTGCCGTCGATGTACTCGCTGGCGATGTACGGCGTGTCGCCGTCGAGATCGGCCTCGATCACCCGCGCGGTGCAGAACGACGCCACCCGCTGCGCCGCCTTCAACTCCCTGGCGAACCGCGACCTCGCGATGGTGTCACCGCTGAACTTGATGTGCAGCAACTTGATCGCGGCGCGCTCGCCGTCGCCATTGACTCCCAGGTAGACGATCCCCTGACCGCCTTCCCCGACCCGTCCGGACAGCCGGAAAGACCCCAGCTCGGTGGGATCGCCGGTGACCAACGGCGAGATCTGCGGCATTCGTCATCCCCACGTGTACTGAACCCCATCGAGGCAAACTTTACGACGCTAAGCAAGTTCACAGGGATCCGTTAATGGTTCGTGACGTCACGGGTTCGACTCTTTCGCGCACGGATTCATCACTTTTGCGACAGAGCCTTGTTCTGTTTTGGCAAGGGACGCCTTGCGCCCGGGCCCCGCCGGAGGCAGTCTCGGGATCATGGATCGCCCCTTCGACGTCGTGCTCTTCGGCGCCACCGGGTTCACCGGCGCGCTGACGGCCGCCTACCTCGCGCGCGCCGCCGGCCCCGGCACCCGGTGGGCGCTGGCCGGTCGCGACCGGGGCAAGCTGGAGCGGCTCGGACTTGAGGCGCCGATCCTGCTCGCCGACGCCACGGACCCGGCCTCGCTGGCCGGCCTGGCCCGCCAGACCCGCGTCCTGGCGACCACGGTCGGCCCCTACGTACGGCACGGGGAGCCCCTCGTCGCCGCGTGCGCCGACGCCGGCACCCACTACCTGGACCTCACGGGCGAACCCGAGTTCGTGGACCGCACGTACGTACGCCACCACGACCGCGCCACCCGCACCGGCGCCAAGATCGTGCACTCCTGCGGCTTCGACTCCATCCCGTACGACCTCGGCGTCCTCCACACCGTCACCCAGCTCCCCGAGAACGTCCCGATCACGATCAGCGGCTTCCTGCGATCGAGCATGCGGCCCTCGGGCGGCACCCTGGCCACCGCGCTGTCCGTACTCGGCCGCGCCCAGGAGACCGCAGGGGCGGCCGCACAGCGCCGCTCCGCCGAGCCCCCGCCCAAGGGCCGCAAGGTGAGCTCCCGGGCCGGTGGGCTGCGTTACGTGGGCGGCTGGGCCCTGCCCCTGCCCAGCCTCGACCCCCGGATCGTCGGCCACTCCGCCCGCCTCCTCGACCGCTACGGCCCCTCTTTCACCTACCGCCACCACTACGCGGTCAAAACCCTCCCGGCGGCACTGGCCACGGTGGCGGGCGCGGGCGCGTTCGCGGCCCTCGCCCAACTCCCTCCGGTACGCGGCTGGCTCCAGGGCCGCATCAAGCCCGGCGATGGGCCATCGGCGGAACGACGGGCCCGTAGCTGGTTCAAGGTCACGTTCGTGGGCGAGGGGGGTGGGGTGCGGGTGGTCACCGAGGTGGCGGGCGGGGACCCCGGCTACGACGAGACGGCCAAGATGCTGGCGGAGTCGGCCCTGTGCCTGGCTTTCGACGACGTTCCTGAACGAGCGGGCCAACTGACCACGGCCTCAGCCATGGGCCAACCCCTCATCGACCGACTTCACGCGGCCGGGATCACGTTCACCACCCGGCACGTCACTGCCCCCTGACCCCCCACGCCTTCCTTCCCCGCCGTACTACGGCTGGGGTCCCTTGGGGAAAAGGGGATGGCTACGCTCCCCCGGCACGCCCCGGCAGACTCCCTCCGGCAGGCGGCCCCGAAACGCGGTCCGCTGGCGGCCGATAGGCGGTCCGTTGGCGGCGGCCCGGTATGGAGCCCGCCTGCCCAGGTGCACGGCTGGCCGCCGCCCGGCCACGCGGGTCAGGCGCCGTCCGGCCACGCGGCCAACTGTTGCCCGGTTACGTGGTCAGGACGGTGTTCCGGGGTTCCGTGGTCAATGCTTTTGGCCACGGAAACCGGCCGGCAGGGCGCTCCGTTGCGGCGGTGCGCCGCTGACCGGTCAGCGGGCGTTTCCCTGGACAGGCGCAAGCCCGCGACGGCGGGTGGCCGGCCACGGCAGCGCGTAAAGGATGGATATCCCCCACACCGGTCAGCGGGCGTTTCCCTGGACAGGCGCAAGCCCGCGACGGCGGGTGGCCGGCCACGGCAGCGCGTAAAGGATGAAGATTGATCAATACGGCAAGCCCCAGGCGGCGAAGGACTTGCGCATGTACGGGGTCTTGAACTTCGGATAGGCCACCGTGCTCACGTCGCCGTCGGAGGTGTACCTCATGTCCGGGTTGGACTTGAGCCAGTCGAGCCAGGCCGCCGAGCAGAACTGCGCGCAGTCGCCCTTCTTCTCCATGACCTTGATCCGTGGGATCCCGGCCGCGTCGAACGACTTGCTGAACGGCGCGGGCGCGGGCGTGTAGCCGGCCAGGAACGCGCCCTGGTGGTGGTAGAGCTTGCCGCGCAGCGCCCAGTCCTTCTTGCTGGGCTGGTTGCCGTACGGCAGGGCGATCGTGGTCGGCTTGATGTAGGACAGCGAGGTGATCTGCTTGCCGATCGTGCCGATCTGCTCCTCGACCTCCTTCTGCGAGCGGCCCCGCAGGTTGAGGTGGTCGCGGGTGTGGTTGCCGATCTCGAACCCGTTGTCCTTGAGCCAGAGCAGCGCCTGCGCCTGCTCCTCGCGCACGGTCTTGCCGAACATGTCGCGTGTCACGTAGAACGTGGCCTTCGGCTTCCAGCCCGGGTGCTCGGCCCCCACCTCCTTGAGGATGGCGACGGCGGTGTCCTTGGCGGGGACGCCCATCTCGTTCAGGGTGAGCTGGGATGGTGAGGAATCGTCAAATGTCAGGACCACGGGATGCTTGCCGGCCGGGATGTCGATCTTCCCGGACACCATCTCGGCGGCCGTGATCGGCACGTAGTCCTCTTTGACCAGCCGCTCCAGGTCCGCCTTGAACTGCTGCGGCGACCGGTCGTCCGTGGTCTGCGGCTTGGGGACGATGCGGTGCCACATCAGCACCGGGATCTGTCCCAGTTCGTTCGCCTTGACCTTGGCGGCGGCCTTCGTCTTGGCGGCCTTGCTCGCCTTGACCTTGGCGGCGGCGTTGGCCTTGGTGTCGGTCAGCTTGACGGTCTCCGGCTCAGAGTCGCATCCCGTCAGGATGACGGCGGCCGTGAGCACCCCTAGCCCACTCAAATAACGCAGTCGCATCCGAACCCCCCGAGACGCGCACGACTGTTGTGAGATGGCTCATACCCAGCTGATCAACTGCGCCACGCCGCCGTACCGTCAAGACATGGGAAAGGGCCGCCCGGAGGCGGCCCTTTCGTGCTGCGGGGGAACGGAACGATCAAGCCATCTTCTTCTTGAGGTTCTCATCCAGCGCCGCCAGGAAGTCCTGGGTGGTGAGCCACTTGGCGTCGCCGCCGACCAGGAGCGCGAGGTCCTTGGTCATCTGGCCGCTCTCGACGGTCTCGACGCAGACCGCCTCCAGCTTCTCGGCGAACTCGGTCACCGCCGGGGTGTTGTCGAGCTTGCCGCGGTGGGCCAGGCCACGCGTCCACGCGAAGATCGAGGCGATCGGGTTGGTGGAGGTGGGGTTGCCCTGCTGGTGCTGGCGGTAGTGACGGGTCACGGTGCCGTGCGCGGCCTCGGCCTCGACGGTCCGGCCGTCGGGGGTCATCAGGACCGAGGTCATCAGGCCGAGCGAGCCGAAGCCCTGGGCGACGGTGTCGGACTGTACGTCGCCGTCGTAGTTCTTCGCGGCCCAGACGTAGCCGCCCTCCCACTTCATCGCCGCGGCGACCATGTCGTCGATGAGGCGGTGCTCGTAGGTCAGGCCGGCCTTGTCGAACTCGTCCTTGAACTCGCTCTCGAAGACCTCGGCGAAGATGTCCTTGAAGCGGCCGTCGTAGGCCTTCAGGATCGTGTTCTTCGTGGAGAGGTAGACGGGGTAGTTGCGGTTGAGGCCGTAGCGCATCGAGGCGCGGGCGAAGTCGCGGATCGACTCGTCCAGGTTGTACATCGCCATCGCGATGCCGCTGCCGGGGAAGTCGTACACGTCGATCTCGATCGGCTCGGAGCCGTCCTTCGGCGTGAAGGTCAGCGTCAGCGTGCCCTCACCGGGGATCTTCAGGTCGGTGGCGCGGTACTGGTCGCCGAAGGCGTGACGGCCGACGACGATCGGCTTGGTCCAGCCGGGCACGAGCCGCGGCACGTTCGACATGATGATCGGCTCGCGGAAGATGACGCCGCCGAGGATGTTGCGGATGGTCCCGTTGGGGGACTTCCACATCTTCTTGAGTCCGAACTCCTCGACGCGCGCCTCGTCCGGGGTGATGGTGGCGCACTTCACGCCGACGCCGTACTTCTTGATGGCGTTCGCGGCGTCGATGGTGACCTGGTCGTCCGTGGCGTCCCGGTGTTCGATGCCGAGGTCGTAGTACTTCAGGTCGACGTCGAGGTAGGGAAGGATCAACTGGTCCTTGATGAACTGCCAGATGATCCGGGTCATCTCGTCGCCGTCAAGTTCGACGACAGGACCCTCCACCTTGATCTTGGGCATGCGAATGGTTCCCCTTCAATGATTGATGCGTTGAGGCTATCGGACCGTCAGGTCACGGGGCGAAAAGGGACAGGATCAGCGCCTTGAGCTCGTTGTTGTAGAGCAGGAGCGAGGTCAGGACCAGCACGAATCCGAACCCGGACAACGTGATGACGTCAGTCGTCTTGCTCCGCAGAGCGAGCTGTCCGCCGTAACCGGCGAAACGGAGGGCGGCGGCGATCATGATGAAGGCGCCCAGCACGAACCCGCCCCAGCGCGGGTTCACGATCAAGATCACGAGCGTGCCGATGGCCGCACCAGCCAGGATCAGCGGGTACGGCCCCCAGCTCTCGCGTTCAGTCCCTTGGCTCAACGCGCTCCTAACACTCTTCTACCGCTCTTCTATCGGCTTCCACTTCTGGTCCGTCTCACCGATGTACTCACTGTCGGGACGGATCAGCCTGTTGTCGGCGTGCTGCTCGATGACGTGAGCGGTCCAGCCGGACATGCGGCTGATGGAGAATACCGGCGTGAACAGGTCGGTCGGAATCCCCAGGTAGTGATAGACCGAAGCCGCGAAGAAGTCGACGTTCGGGTAGAGGCCCTTCGTCTCGAGGACGACCTCTTCCATTTCCTTGGACATCCGATAATACGTGTCGTCGCCGGTGGACTCGGCCAGCTCTGCCGACAGCCTGCGCAGGTGCGTGGCCCGCGGGTCCTCGGTCTTGTAGACGCGGTGCCCGAAGCCCATGATCTTCTCGCCGGCCGCCAGCTTGTCGCGTACGGCCTGGGCGACGCCACCGGGCGACAGCGACTCCAGCGTCTTCATGACCTGCTCGTTCGCTCCGCCGTGGAGGGGTCCCTTGAGGGTGCCGATGGCGGCGACGATGGCGGAGTGCATGTCCGACAGGGTCGCGGCGCAGACGCGGGCGGCGAACGTGGAGGCGTTCATCGTGTGGTCGGCGTGCAGGACCAGGCACTCGTCGAAGATCTCGACCTCGCGCGGCGCGGGGGCGCGGCCGGCGATCTGGAGCAGGAAGTTCCCGGCGATGCTGAGCGACGGGTCGGCCTGCGGCGCGGCGGCGCCGGTGCGGGCGGCGTGGTAGCGGGCGACGAGCTGCGGCTGCTGGGCGACCAGCCGGGCGGCCTTGCGCAGGTTGGCCTCGGGGGAGATGGAGTCCTTGTCGGGATCGTCGGCGCCCGACAGCGAGACGAGCGAGCGCAACGCCTCCATGGGTTTCTGTTTCTCGACGATTTCGGCGATGTTCGCGGACGCCAGGGCACCCAGCTCCCGGCCGCTCGTCAGCTCGTCTCCGTAGGCGTCCAGCTCGGCGCGGGTGGGCAGCTTGCCTCGCTGGAGCAGGTGTGCGGTCTCCTCGAACGTCGCGCGGCCGGCCAGGTCGTGGATGTCGTATCCACGATAGAAGAGGCGACCGGCCTTTCCGTCAATGTCGCTCAGCGCTGTGGACGCCGCTACGACATCAGCCAGACCTTTCGTGGGCTTGTCCGCCATGAGTGTTTCCTCCGCTTATCTCCGACCGAAGTCTACCCGTGAGCAGGCAAAACCGATCGGAGAGGTCCAGACCAATTTCACGAGGGATTCTGCTTTCGGCAAAGGCGATTCCCCATCACCTCGTTTGGGTAAGCCGGAGCTGTAGTAATAGTTACGGCGGGCTACCTGGGGAGGAACTGCCGTGGAGGGGCCGTTCATACGCATCGAGGACACTGGCGAGGTGGTCCCGTTGCGCCCCGAGATCACTACGGTCGGAAGGGGCCGGGGTGCAGACATCCGGCTCACCGACCCGAGTGTGTCTCGACTCCATGCCGAGTTCGTCAGACGAGGACCCTACCTGTATGTCGTGGACCTGGGGCTGTCCAGGAACGGCACACGGGTGAACGGCAGGCCGATCGCCCGGAGGGTCCTTGACGACGGCGACGTCGTCTCGTTCGGCGCGGCGCGGGGTCGCATCGGTGGAGTCCCCCGTGAGGACTTCACCCCTGAGGTCGAACTGCGCAGGGCGGCTGCGCCCGAGCTGACCAGGCGCGAGGTCGATGTGCTGACCTCGCTCTGCAGGCCGGCGCTGTCCGACGAAGCGTTCGTCGCTCCGGCGACGGCACGCGAGATCGCCGACGATCTGGTCGTGACCGAGGCCGCGGTCAAGCAGCATCTGCTGCGGCTCTACCAGAAGTTCAGGATTCCCGAGGGCACCAACCGGCGCACACGGCTGGCCAACGAGGTCGTCGCGCTCGGTCTGGTGCGTCCGACCCCTGTGGTTCCACCACAGCGGTCGTCGGGAGCCACCAACGCCGAGCAACCTTCGGCGGCTGGACGCAGAGCTTCTTAGGAACGGATCGCGACCGGGGCTACGGCGAGGGGTTCCGGCAGCGTCGGAACCTGAACGTCTCCGTGTCCAGGTGCGGCATGACTTGAGCAGCGGTGACCACGCCTGAGGGCGTGGCGCCGGGCTCGTCGCCGGTCAGGAAAGTGGCCGGCGACGCGCGCTGGCGTAGCACGCCCTCAGATCACGCGGAAGGCGTTGCTCGGCTTGCTGGTCCTGTTGGCCCGGTCCACCGCTACGACGTAGTAGTAGTGGCCGCGCCTGCCGTCGGGGTCGGTCCAGCGGATCTGCCGGTCCCCCGGCACGACCGCGACCAGGTTGCGGGCGTCGGTAAAGGCGCCGGAGCCCGCGGGCCGGTCGAAGCGGAAGATGGCGAACTGGAACGGCTCGTCCCGGCCGGTCGCCACGGCCCGCACTTCGACCCCGCCCGAGCGGCGCAGCGCGTAGGCCAGCACCGGCCGGTGGGGCGCCGCACCGTGCGCCAGCCTGGGCAGCACGGGCGCGAGCGCGGGCCGCTGGTAGTGGTCGTTGACCGCGGTCGTGATGGAGGCGATGCGGTCTGCCTTGACATCGTTGGCGTTGTACCAGATGTCGCCGCTGATCTCGGGGTGCTCCCGGTTGAGCGTCAGATGCCTGGACAGCTCGCCGGTGACCTGCCACTCGGGCGCCTGGGCGGGGTCGGCCACCTTGTACGCGGCCTGCCCGATCCACAGGAGCGTGTTCGTGCCGCTCGCCACGTCCGACCACCAGGGCACGAGCTTGGAGTAGTCGGCCGGCGGCTGCCCGACGTACCAGTAGAGCTGCGGCGCGATGTAGTCCAGCCAGCCCTTCTTGACCCAGCCGCGGGTGTCGGCGTGCAGGTTGTCGTACGACTGGCCGCCGTTGGTGTCGGAGCCCAGCGGGTCGGTGCCCTTGTTGCGCCAGATGCCCGACGGGCTGATGCCCCAGGCGATCTCCGGCTTGGCCGCCAGCACGCGCTGCTGCATCTCCTGGACCATGAGGTCGACGTTGTTCCGCCGCCAGGAGGCCAGGTCGGGGAAGCCCGCGCCGTACTTGGCGAACTCTTCGGCGTCGTCGAAGGCCGTGGTGTTGGTCGGGTAGAAGTAGTCGTCGAAGTGCAGGCCGTCGATGTCGTAGCGGGTGATCGCGTCCAGCATGGCGTCCTGGCAGAACTTACGCACTTCCGGCATGCCGGGGTTGTAGTAGAGCTTGCCGCCGAACGGCAGGATCCAGTCGGGGTGCTTGCGGCCGGGGTGGTCGGGGTGCAGCTTGGCCGGGTCGGCCTGCATCGAGACGCGGTACGGGTTGAACCAGGCGTGGAAGGCCAGGCCGCGCTTGTGGGTCTCCGCCACGGCGAACCCGAGCGGGTCGTAGCCGGGGTCCTGCCCCTGGGTGCCGGTCAGATATTGTGACCACGGCTCGTAGGGCGAGGGCCAGAACGCGTCCGCCGTCGGCCTGATCTGCACGAACACCGAGTTGAGCTTGCGCTGCTCGGCCACGTCCAGCCAGGCCAGATACTCGGCCTTCTGCTCGTCGGCGCTGAGCCCCGGCTTGGACGGCCAGTTGATGTTGACCACGGACGCGATCCACATGCCGCGCATCTGACGTAACGGCGGTACGTACCCGGAATCCGCGAAGGCGGGCAGCGGGACGGCCGAAGCGGCGGCGGCGAGGGCGAGACCCTTCAGGAGAGTCCTTCTGCTGGGCATGGGGGGTGGCCTCTCGGAAGTGGTTGTATCGAAGGCGACGATGACAGAAAATTACCTTCAGATCAACAACTGTGAAGGAAAATGCCGATGAGCGGTGACCTGTACAGACTGGCGATGACCGTGCTGCATCCGGGGTTCGAGGGAACCTCCGCCCCCGACTGGTTGCGGCGGGCGCTGGGCGAGGGTCTGGGCGGTGTGGTGCTGTTCGCCCGCAACGCCATCGGCGAAGGGCTCGTACGAGACTTTCGCGCCGAGAACCCCGACACCGTGGTCGCGATCGACGAGGAGGGCGGCACGGTCACCCGGCTGGAGGTCATGGCCGGCAGCTCCTTCCCCGGCAACCGGGCGCTGGGCGTGGTGGACGACGTCGAGCTCACCGAACGGGTGGGCCGCCAGATCGGCAGGATGCTCGCGGAGATCGACATCACGCTCGACTACGCGCCCTCCGCCGACGTGAACTCCAACCCGGCCAACCCGGTGATCGGCGTGCGCTCGTTCGGCCCCACGCCGGAGCTGGTCTCCCGGCACACCGTCGCCTACGTGAACGGCGTCCAGGGCGCGGGCGTGGCGGCCTGCGCCAAGCACTTCCCCGGGCACGGCGACACGGTCACCGACTCGCACCTGGCGCTGCCCACCGTGCACGCCGCGCGCGAGGTGCTCATCGAGCGCGACCTGCCGCCGTTCCAAGCCGCGATCGACGCCGGGGTGCGCTCGATCATGTCCGGCCACCTGCTGATTCCCGCGCTCGATCCGTCGGCGCCGGCGACGCTCAGCCGTACCGTCATGACCGAACTCCTGAGGGGCGAGCTCGGTTTCGACGGGATGCTGGTCACCGACGCGATCGAGATGCGGGCGGTGGCCGCCATGTTCGCCCCCGGCGAGATCGCGGTGCGCGCGCTCAACGCGGGCGTGGACGCCATCTGCGTGGGATTGTCCACCGAGGACAGCCTGCGCGAGATCCGCGACGCGATCGTGGCGGCGGTCAGGAACGGCACACTGCCCGAGGAGCGGCTGGCGGAGGCGGCCGCGCGGGTGCGCGCGCTGTCCACCTGGTACGCCGCCCAGGCGTCGCTGCGCGCGAAGGTCCGCGACGACATCGACGAGAGCGCCGGCCTGCGGGCCGCCAGGGCGGCGCTGACCACGTCCGGGACCGCGGCGCTCGACCGCGGGCCGCTGGTCGTCGAGGTCAACACCCGCTTCAACAAGGCCGTGGACCCCGCCACGCCGACCGGCATCACCTCCGCGCTGGCCTCCATGCTGCCGAACACCGAGAGGGTCCAGATGGAGCCGGAGGGCGAGCTGCCGGCGTTCGACGAGCGGCCGGTCGTGCTGGTGGTGCACGACGCGGCGCGGCACCCCTGGGTGCGCGACACCATGGCCAAGGCCCTGGCGCTGCGGCCCGACGTGATCATCGTGGACACCGGCATCCCGGCTCCGCCCGAGGGCGCGATCCATGTGGCCACGCACGGCATCTCCCGGGTCTCCGCGCTGGCCGCAGCCGAATGGTTGCTCCGGTGACGGCCGAACCCGCGAACCCGGTCGCCACCGTACGGGCTGTGCTGCCGTCGCTGACGCCGGCGGCGCAGTCCATCGCCCGCATCATCCTGGACGATCCCGGGCTGGTCGTGCGGAGCACGATCACCGAGTTCAGCGGGGTGTCGGGGACGAGCGAGGCGACCATCGTGCGCACCGCGCGGGCGCTCGGCTTCGCCGGGTACTCGCAGATGCGCTTCGCTTTGGCCGCGGCCGTGGCCAAGGAGCCGGAGCGGCTGGTGCCCGGCGACCTCGCGCCCGACGACCCGCTGACGGACGTGATCGCCAAGGTGGCGCGGGCCGAGTCGGAGGCGCTCGCCGACACCGCCGCCCAGCTCGACCCCGAGCAGCTCGGGGAGGTCGTGGACGCGATCTCGCAGGCGCGGCGGGTGGACGTGTACGGTGTGGCGGCCTCGGGACTGGTGGCGGCCGACATGTCGCAGAAGTTGCTGCGGATCGGCCTGTCCAGTCACCCGTTCAGCGATGCCCACCTGGCGCTGACCAGCGCGGCGCTGCTGCGGGAAGGCGACGTGGCGGTGGCGATCAGTTGCACGGGCGAGACGCCCGACGTGCTGGTGCCCGCCCGTACCGCCGCGGAGGCGGGGGCGTTGATCGTGGGGATCACCAACAACCCGCGGTCGTCGCTGGCCGCGCTGGCACGTCACACGCTGGTGTCGGCCGGGCGGGAGACGGCCTTCCGGCCTGGGGCGCTGGCCAGCCGGATCAGCCAGTTGCTGATCGTGGACTGCATCTTCGTGGGGCTGGCGCAACGCCGCTACGACACGGCGGACGCCGCCATCCGGGCGACCAGGGAGGCCACCGACCGCTACCGCAATCGGTGACCCGGTGGGGTGAAGGTCCCTTCAGGGGCCCCTTCAGGGGCCCTCACCCCTCCTCCTCGGGGCCGTCAGAAGGGGTAGGTGGCGATGTCGCCCTGCATGGTGACCCACTGCGTCTCCGTGAAGGCGTCCACGTTGGCGCCCGTGCCGCCGAAGCGGGTGCCCGTTCCCGAGGCGCCCACCCCGCCGAACGGGGCCACCGCCTCGTCGTCCACCGTCTGGTCGTTGATGTGCACGATCCCGGTCGGCACCAGGTCGGCCAGGGCCAGGCCCTTCATCACGTCCCGGGTGAGGATGCCGAGCGACAGGCCGTACTCCGAGTCGGCCGCCAGCGCGGCCGCCTCCTCCAGGGAGGTGAACGTGGTCACCGGGGCGACGGGACCGAACACCTCCTGCGCGTACGCGGGCGCGCCGACGGGCACCTCGGCCAGCACCGTCGGCCGGTAGAACAGCCCCTCGTACGTCCCCCCTGCAGCCAGCCGGGCCCCGGCCGTCACGCTCTCCGTGACCAGCCGGTGCACCCGGTCGCGCTGCCCGGCGTCGATGAGCGGGCCGAGCGCGACCTGCCCGGTGGCCGGATCGCCGACCGGCAGACCATCGGCCTTGGCGGCCAGGCGCTCGACGTACTCCTCGGCCACGGAAGCGTGCACCAGGTGCCGCCCGGAGGTCATGCAGATCTGGCCCTGGTGGAAGAACGACGCCCACGCGCCCGCCGACACGGCCGGGCCGAGGTCGGCGTCGTCGAAGATCACGAGAGCGGAGTTGCCGCCGAGCTCCAGGTGCACCCGCTTGAGCGAGCGCGCCGCCAGCTCGCCGACGCGCCGACCGGCCGCGGTGGAGCCGGTGAAGGAGATGACCGGGATGTTCGGGTCGGCGACCACGGCCTGGCCCGCCTCCGGGCCGCCGGGCAGCACGTGCAGGAGGCCAGGGGGCAGGCCGGCCTCCTCGAAGACGCGGGCGATGGCGTACCCGCCGCAGACGGCGGTGCGCTGGTCCGGCTTGAACACGACCGCGTTGCCCAGCGCCAGGGCCGGGGCCACCGACCTGATGCCGAGGATGAGCGGGAAGTTGAACGGCGCGATCACGCCCACGACGCCGGCCGGCACCCGCCGCGCGAAGCTGAGCCGCTTGCGGGCGGTCGGCAGCACCTCGCCGAGCGGCTGCGAGGCCAGCGCCGCCGCCTCGTAGCATTCCTGCGCGGCCACGTGGGTCTCGAACCCCGCCTTGCCCGGCACGCCGCCGGACTCGCGCACGATCCAGTCCTGGATCTCCTGCGCGTGCTCCTCGAACAGCCGTCCGGCCCGCCGCAGCAGGGCGGCCCGCTCCTCGTAGGGCGTGGCGGCCCACGCCCGCTGCTCCCGCCGGGCGTGTACGGCCGCCGCCGCCACGTCCTCCGCGCCGGCCGTACCGGCGCGGCCGAGCTCGTTACCGGTCGCGGGCTCGACGACGGGCACGTCGCCGGCGCGCGAGGCCGTCCAACCGCCGTCGAAGATCAGTCCGGTCCAGATCTTGGGGTCCAGGAACGTCATGGTGAGCCTCCTCAGGGCTGGAAATCCGGGTCCACGCCCACGGCCACGTCGAGGAGCAGGGGGCTCTCGCGGGTCGCGAGCGTGGGCATGACGTCGTCGAGTGCGGCGGTCAGGGCATCGTAGGAGTCCACCCGCAGGGACGGGCACCCCAGCGACCTGGCCAGGCCCCCCATGTCCACCTCGGTGAACGGCGGCCACGGCGCCTTGCCGCCCTGTTTGTCGGCCAGCCGGTCCATGACCGCGTACCGGCCGTTGGCGAGCACGAGGAACAACGCGCCCACGCGGTAGTGCGCGGCGCTCCAGAGCGCGTGCAGACCGTAGAGCGCCGACCCGTCGCCCACGACCGCGACCACCGGGCGGCCTGGAAGCGCCATCCGCAGGCCCACCGCGGCGGGCACGGCGAACCCGAGCCCGCCCATGGCCGCGGACAGGAAGCCCAGCGAGGTCCTGGCGGGCACGAACCGGTGCAGGTCGGGCCGGGAGGACGGCGTCTCCTCGATCAGCACGGCGTCACGGGGCAGCCGCCTGGCCAGCTCGCGCAGCACCCGCGCGGGCCGCATCGGCTGTCCGTCCACGGGCTCCTCCTCCCGCGCGGGCCGCATCGGCTGTCCGTCCGCGGGTTCCTCCTCCCGCGCGGGCCGCATCGGCTGTCCGGCCGCCGGTTCCTCCTCCCGCGCGCGCGGCCCCGCGCCGCCACGGTCGGCGGGCGGCAGCAGGGCGGTCAGGCGGGCGCACACGGCGGCGGGTGAGGCGAGGTAGGCCAGGTCGGCGGGGCTGCGATGGGCCACCGCCGGATCGTCGGTGACCAGCGCGACCACCGTGCCGGGCGGCACCAGGGGCCCGGGCGCGTACGGGTACTGCCGGAACACCGGCGCCCCCACCACCAGCACCACGTCATGGGGCTCCAGCCGCTCCCGCAGCCGCTCCCTGTCGGCGGGCAGCACCTGGCCGTACTGCGGATGGTCCTGCGGGAACCCGGCCCGTCCACCGAACGACTCCTGGTACACCGGGCACCCCATGCGCTCGGCCAGCGCCACCAGCGCGTCCCACCCGTCGCGCACGCCCGCCCCCGCCACGATCGCCGGCGCGCGCGCCCCGGTCAGTAGCTCGACCAGCGGCGCGAGGTCGGCGTCGGCCACGTTCGCGGGCCGGAGCAGGCGCTTGGGCGCGGCCATGACCTCGCCGTCGAAGGGCGCCCGCCAGTCGTCCATCGGCACCACGACCAGCGCGGGCCCACGTGACGTGCCCGCCTCGTGGAAGGCCCTGGCCACCGCGCCCGGCACGTCCTGCGCGCGTACCGGCTGGTCGACGCGTACCGGGTAGTCGCCGGCGAGCCCGCCCAGCCGCCCGGCCAGGAACGGCTCCAGCGCCAGGTGCCGCCGGTCCTGCTGGCCGACGAGGATCACCAGCGGCACCCGGTTCTCCCTGGCGGTGGCGATGGCGCCGACGGCGTTGCCCAGCCCGGCCGTCGTGTGCAGGATGACCAGCGCCGGGGACTCGCGGCCGATCGCCCAGCCCGTGGCCATGCCCACCACGGAGCCCTCGTGCAGGGCCAGCACGAAACGCAGGTCGTCCGGCAGCCCGGTCAGCAGCGGCACCTCGGTCGAGCCGGGGTTGCAGAAGATCGTGGTCATCCCGTGGTGCCGCAACACCGCGAAGACGGCGTCCTTGACCGTGGTCACCGTTCCCCCCTCGCCCGCTGGATCTGCCGGTAGACGTGCCCGCGCAACTCGCCGAACCGGGGCAGCGAGCGCGTCGTGAGCTGGTCACGCTCGGGCGGCAGGTCGATCTTGAGGTCCTCCAGGATCGTGGTGGGGGACGAGGACAACACGACGACCCGCTGCCCGAGGTAGACGGCCTCGTCGATGTCGTGGGTGACGAACAGCGTGGTCACACCGAGGTCCCGCCACAGCCGCAGGATCAGATCCTCCAGGTCCGCCCTGGTCTGCGCGTCCACGGCGGCGAACGGCTCGTCCATCAGCAACACCTGCGGCTCGTACGCCACCGCCCTGGCGATGGCCACCCGCTGCTGCATCCCGCCGGACAACTGCCACGGATGCGCGTCGGCCACGTCGGCGAGCCCGACCGCGCCCAGGGACTCGGCGACCAGCTCACGCCGCCGGTCGGCGGGCAGCCGTTTCTCCTTCAGCGGCAGCTCCACGTTCTGGCGCACGGTCATCCAGGGGAACAGGCTGCGGCCGTACTCCTGGAAGACCACGGCCATGCGCGGCGGCGGGCCGGTCACGGGCACGTCGTCCACCCGCACCTCGCCGCCGCTGGCCGGCAGCAGCCCGGCCACGCAGCGCAGCAGGGTCGTCTTGCCGCAGCCCGAGGGGCCGACGACGCAGACCAGCTCTCCGGCGCCGACGCCGAACGTGATCGAGCCGATCGCCTCGACCCGGCGGCCGGGGCTCTCGTAGACCTTGTTCAGCGAGGAGATCTCAAGCACGGGCGGCTCCAGTGCCGTAGTACCAGGACAGGACCCACCGCTCCAGGCGGCGGAAGAGCAGGGACAGCCCGAACCCCAGCAGCCCGAGCAGCAGGATGCCGCTCCACATCTCGGCGATCTGGAATCCCCGCTGGAACAGCACGATCGTGAAGCCGAGGCCGCTGGAGCTGGCGAACATCTCGCTGATGACCATGAGGATGATGCCGATGGACAGCGCCTGGCGCAGCCCGGTCATGATCTGCGGGCTGGCGCCGCGGAGCACGAAGCGCCGCATTCTGGAGACGCCGCGCACGCCGTACATGCGGCAGGTGTCGGCGAGGACCTCATCCAGCGCGCGTACGCCCTCCACGGTGTTGAGCAGGATCGGCCAGAGGCAGCCCGAGACGATGACCAGCACCTTCATGGGCGTGTCGATACCCACCAGCAACATGATCAGCGGCACCAGCACGGGCGGCGGGATGGCCCTGAAGAACTCCAGCACCGGCTCCAGCGTGGCCCGCAACCGCCGCGACAACCCGATCGGCACGCCCAGGCCCACACCCAGCAGCCCGGCCACCGCGTAGCCCGCCAGCAGCCGCCCGGCGCTGGGCAGCACGTCGTCGACCAGCCGCTCGGAGAACCAGGTGTCGGCGAACGCCCGCGCCACGGCGGCGGGGCCGGGCAGGTAGAACGAGCTGCCGCTGATCGCCCACCAGGCCAGCACCAGCACGGCGGGCAGCAGGAGCAGCCTGATCGCCCTCATGCGGCCACCTCCGAGCGTACGGCCGGGTGCCAGGCCAGCACCCTGCGCTCCAGCCGCCGCACGGCCGCGTTCACCGCGATGCCGACCAGCCCGGCCAGCACGATCAGGGCGTACACCGTGGGCACCGCCCCGCTGCTCTGCGCCACCTGGATCTCGGCCCCGAGCCCCGGGCTGCCGATGACCAGCTCCGCCGTCACCGCCAGGATGAACGCCACCGCCGCCGCCAGCCTGAGGCCGGTCATGACGTACGGCAGCGCGGTCGGCCACACCAGGTGCCTGACCCGGGACCAGGCCGACAGTCCGTACGACCTGGCGGTGTCGAAGGCCACGGAGTCCACGGCCGCGACGCCGTACAGGACCTGGATGAGCACCTGCCAGAACGCGGCGTAGACCACCAGCAACAACGTCGAGCCGAGCGACGGGCCGAACAGCAGCGTGGCCAGCGGCACCAGCGCGACCGACGGGATGGGCCGCAGGAACTCCACGGTGGAGTTCGTGTAGGCGCGCAGGCCGGGCACGATCCCGATGACGAGGCCGACCGCGACCGCCGCGCCGAACGCCAGCGCCAGGCCGATCGCCCAGCCGAGCAGGGTCTCGCCGAGCGCGATCCACAACGCGGGCGTGACCAGGTTCGCGGCCAGCGTGCGGAGGATCTCCGTGGCGGGCGGCAGGAAACGTTCGTCGACCAGGCCGAGCCTGGGCACGGCCTCCAGCAGGATCAGCAGCCCGCCGAGCCCGGCCGCGCCGTACGCGTGCCTGCTCCCGCTCACGGCACCAGCGCCGACACGTCGACCTTCTTGTTCAGCACCCCGTCAGCCAGGGCCAGGTCGGCGATGGTCTGCACGGACGCCTTGTTCACCTCGACCGGCCACTTCGGCAGGTAGATCTTGGCGATCACCTCGGGCGCGATCTTCGTGTAGGTCTTCAGCACCTCGCGTACCTCGTCGGGATGCGCGTCGGCGTACTCCAGCGACTTGCGCATCGCCGCCGTGAAGCGCTTGGTGAGGTCGGCGTCGGTCTTGCTCGTGGTGAAGTACATGGCCACGGTCAGGTCGGGGGCGGCGTCGGCGAAGTTCCAGGCCACGGGGCGGGCGCCCTGGCTGATGGCCTGGCTGACGAACGGCTCGACCACCCAGATGGCGTCCACCCGGCCGCTCTGCAGCGCGGCGGGCGCGTCGGGGAAGGGCAGTTCGACGAACTCGATGCCGGTCGGGTCGCCGCCGGCCTTGCGCACGGAGGCGCGTACGGTCGTGTCGCCGATGTTCTTGAGCTGGTTGACCGAGATCTTCCTGCCCGCCAGGTCCTTGGCCGCCTTGATCGGGCTGTCCGGTTTGACCAGCACCGCGCTGAAGTCCTTGCCCTGTTCGCCGGTCGAGGAGACGCCGTTGGCGACGACCTTCACATCCAGCCCCTGCTGCTTGGCCGTCAGCAGCGAGGTCGTGTTGGCGAAGGCGAACTGGAACTGCCCGCTCACCGCGCCGGAGACCGCGGCCGCGCCGCCCTGGACGGGGGTGATCGCGAGGTCGATCCGCTGCTCGGTGAAGAAGCCCTTGGCCTTGCCGAGATGGATCGGAGCGGTGTCGACGATGGCGATGACTCCGGCGGTGACCTTGGTCGTCGCCGAGCCCTCCGGCTGTGTGCCGCCACAGGCGGTCAGGAGTAAGGCGGCGAGGATCAAGAGAGGGCGACGCACGACAGGCTCCTCTTTGTGTTCGCTATGCGTACATGTATTCTCTGTCCGAACAACCCCGTATCGCGGAACCTACGCTTCTGTCGGCTCCTGTCAAGGGGGATCAGCATGGTCGATCATGTGCAGTCGCTGGCCCGCGGGCTCGCGGTGATCCGCGCCTTCAGCGCCGCCGAGCCCGAGCTGACGCTCAGCCAGGTGGCCCGCGCGACCGGGCTCAGCAGGGCGGCGGCCAGGCGGTTCCTGATCACGCTCGGGGATCTCGGCTACGTACGCAGCGACGGGCGGTTGTTCGCGCTCACGCCGCGGGTGCTCGAACTGGGCTACGCCTACCTGTCCAGCCTCTCCCTGCCCGAGGTCGCCGACCCGCACCTCGAACGGCTGGCCGCCGAGGTGCGCGAGTCGGCCTCGGTCGCGGTGCTCGACGGGGAGGACGTGGTGTACGTGGCGCGGGTGGCCACGGCCCGGATCATGCGCGTGACGATCAACATCGGGACCCGGTTCCCCGCCCACTGCACGTCCATGGGGCGGGTGCTGCTGGCCTCGATGTCGCCCGATTCGCTGGAGGCCTACTTTTCGCAGGCTTCGCTGCGGCGGCTCACCTCGCGCACGATCGTGTTGCCCGCCGCATTGCGGGCGGAGCTGGACGAGGTGCGGGGGCGGGGGTGGGCGATGGTGGACCAGGAGCTGGAGGAGGGGTTGCGGTCCATCGCCGCGCCCATCCGGGATCGTACGGGGCGGGTGGTGGCGGCGGTGAACGTCTCGACGCATGCCAGTCGTACGACCTTGCAGGCTGTGCGCCGTGACCTGCTGCCGCCGCTGCTGGCCACGGCCGCCAAGATCGAGGCCGACCTCTCCTCGCTGAGCCCCGCCCGCGTCTGACCCCTCGGAAGAGCCGGGCCGCCTCTCCGTCGTACGGCGGCGGCCGTTCTCGCGAAGTCCTTACCCGAAGCCGTTCTCGCGAAGTCGTTATCCGAGACGGCGCTCGGCGGCCTCCACGACGTTCGACAGGAGCAGGGCGCGGGTCATGGGGCCGACGCCGCCCGGGTTGGGCGTGAGGTGTCCGGCGACCTCCTCCACGTCCAGGGCCACATCTCCCGCGATCTTGCCGTTGACCCGGGAGACACCCACGTCGAGCACGGCCGCGCCCGGCTTGACCATGTCACGCTTGATGAGCTCGGGCACCCCGGCCGCCGCAACGACGATGTCGGCCTGGCGCACGTGAGAGGCCAGATCCTGGGTGCCGGTGTGGCAGAGGGTCACGGTGGCGTTCTCGCTGCGGCGGGTCAGCAGCAGGCCCAGCGAACGGCCCACCGTGATGCCGCGCCCCACCACGACCACCTCGGCGCCCTTGATCGGCACGCCGTATTCCCGCAGGAGCAGCACAATGCCGTGCGGGGTGCAGGGCAGCGGCGCGTCGACCATGTGCACGAGCCGGCCGAGGTTGACCGGGTGCAGCCCGTCGGCGTCCTTGGCCGGGTCGATGCGTTCGAGCAGGGCCATCGTGTCGAGGTGCTTGGGCAGCGGGAGCTGGACGATGTAGCCGGTGCAGGCAGGGGAGGCGTTGAGCTCGTCGATGGCCGCCTCGACGTCGGGCTGGGTGGCGGTCGCGGGCAGATCGACGCGGATGGAGGCGATGCCGACCTCGGCGCAGTCGCGGTGCTTGCCGGCCACGTAGATCTGGCTGCCGGGATCCTCGCCCACGAGCACGGTGCCCAGGCCGGGGGTGATGCCTCGTTCCTTGAGCACGGCCACCCGCTTGGTGAGGTCTGCCTTGATCTTGGCGGCGGTCGCCTTGCCATCGAGTTTCACTGCGCTCATGGCGTCAATCCTTCCATGCCCGGCTCGCTCCTCCACACCGGACCACTCCGGGGCGCGGCCTTCATCACCGCTGGACGGAAGTTATCCACACGCTCCAGGCAGCAGGCCCCAAGTTATCCACAGCCCAGTGATGACATCGTTGTCATCGGTCGAGATCATTCCCGTTCTGCGGCCTGCTCGGCGGCCTGGGCCTCGCGGCGTTCGATGATGCGGCGGGTGAAGGGGATGACCTCTACGACGCGGCTGCCGAGATAGGCGCCGATGAAGGCGAGGACCAGGAGGACGAAAGGACTGGTGGCCAGGCCGTTCATGGTGACGAATGCGTGCAGGACCGCGTCAAGCGCCATGGGGGAACTCCGGGGGACGGGAGAGTCGGGGAGGAGTTCAGGCTAGCGGGAGTTGATGGGTGGTCGCTGCGAAATGGGATAAAGGGCGACATTAGTGATCATGTCGCCCTTTATGTTCCGTCAGTGGAAGAAGTGGCGGGTGCCGGTGAAGTAGAGGGTGATTCCGGCCTTCTCGGCGGCCTCGATGACCAGGTCGTCCCTGATCGAGCCCCCAGGCTCCACGATCGCCCGCACGCCGGCCTCCGCCAGCACCTCCAGCCCGTCGGGGAACGGGAAGAAGGCGTCCGAGGCCGCCACCGACCCCGCGACCCGCTCCCCCGCCCTGGTGACGGCGAGGCGGCAGGAGTCGACCCGGTTGACCTGGCCCATGCCCACGCCCACCGTCGCCCCGCCACTGGCCAGGAGGATGGCGTTGGACTTCACCGAGCGGCAGGCGCGCCAGGCGAACTCCAGGTCCGCCAGCAGCTCCGCCGAGGCGGGCTCGCCGGTCTTGAGCTCCCACTGCGCGGCGGCGTCGCCGGGCGCGTCCACGCGGTCCACGGTCTGGACGAGGAGGCCGCCGTCGATCTTGCGGAACTCCGTGGGCGAGGAGGGGCCTTCGGCGCAGGACAGCAGGCGCAGGCTCTTCTTGCCGCGCAGCACCTCCAGCGCCTCGGCGTCGTAGGCGGGGGCGATGACCACCTCGGTGAACACGTCGAAGATCTGCCTGGCCAGCTCGGCCGTGACCGTGCGGTTGACGGCGATCACGCCGCCGTAGGCCGACACCGGGTCGCACGCGTGGGCCTTGCGGTGCGCGTCGGCCACGTCGGCGCCGACGGCGATGCCGCACGGGTTCTGGTGCTTGATGATGGCCACGCACGGCTCGGCGAAGTCCCAGGCCGCCCGCCAGGCGGCGTCGGCGTCGAGGTAGTTGTTGTACGACATCTCCTTGCCGTGCAACTGCTCGGCGTTGGCCAGCCCGCCGGGCCCGGCCGTGCCGCCGCCGGTGTAGAGGGCGGCGCGCTGGTGGGGGTTCTCGCCGTAGCGCAGGGTGGCCTTGCGCTGGTAGGCCGACCCGGTGAACTCGGGGAACTCATCCCCGCTCACGTACGTGCCCGCGAACCAGTTCGCCACGGCCACGTCGTAGGAGGCCGTGTGCGCGTACGCGATGCCCGCCAGCCGCCTGCGCTCGGTCAGCGTGAAACCGTCCTCGGACAGCGCGCTGAGCACGTCGCCGTAGAAGGCGGGGTCGACCACGACCGCGCAGGTGTTGTGGTTCTTGGCGGCGCCCCTGATCATGGCCGGGCCGCCGATGTCGACCTGCTCGACGCACTCCTCGTCGGAGGCCCCGGAGGCCACCGTCTCCTGGAACGGATACAGGTTCACCACGACGAGCTGGAACGGGTCGATCTCCAGCTCCTCGAGCTGGGCCACGTGGTGGGGCTTGGTGACGTCGGCCAGCAGCCCGGCGTGCACGCGCGGGTGCAACGTCTTGACCCGCCCGTCGAGGCACTCCGGGAACCCGGTGAGCTGCTCCACCTTCGTCACCGCGATCCCGTAGGACGAGATCGCGGCGGCCGTGCCGCCGGTCGAGACGATCTCCACCCCGGCATCGTCGAGGGCTCTGGCCAGCTCCTCAAGCCCGGACTTGTCGTAAACAGCGATCAACGCGCGCCGGATGGCGATGCGAGTCACGTGGATTCCCCTCTTGTGTCGTTGCCGATGCGGACGCTACGTCCGCTGACCGTCCAGCCTTCGCGAACCATCCGGCCGACGGTCTCGACGAGCAGGCGGCGTTCGACCGTCTTGATGCGCTCGTGCAGAACCTTTTCGTCGTCGCCCGCGAGCACGGGCACCGCCTGCTGGGCCACGATCGGCCCCGAGTCGACGCCCTGGTCGGCCAGTATCACCGTGCAGCCGGTCACCTTGACCCCGTGGGCCAGCGCGTCGCGCACGCCGTGGGCGCCGGGGAAGGACGGCAGCAGCGCCGGATGGGTGTTCAGCAGGGGGAAGGCGTCGAGCGTCGGCGTACCCAAAATTTTCATGAAGCCCGCGGAGACGACAAGATCGGGCTCGTACGCTGCGATCCGGGCCGCGATGGCGGTATCCCAATCAGCTCGCGTCGCATAATCGCCCAATTTTTCAACAAAAGTCGGGATGTCTGCCCTCGTCGCCCGGGAGAGTCCTTCGATGCCAGCCCTGTCGGCGCCGACCGCGACCACGCGAGCGCCGTACGACGGATCGGCGGAAGCGTCCAGCAGGGCCTGTAGGTTGGTTCCAGAGCCGGAGACGAGGACGACGAGCCGCCCAGCCTTAGACACACGCACTCCAAAAGAGGAAACAGGGTGGGGGTCACAGGGTATCTGTTCATCGCCCGGCGACGCAGAGGAGGTCAGGTGTCGACACCGGTGAAGGCACCGGCAGGCCAGCAGCCCGCGGAGTCCGCGGGCCGCCGAGCGATCTGGTTGTCCATCGCAGCGCTGGCCATGACGTTCATGTTGCCGCTGGCCGGCCTGGTCATGGCGCTGTTCGCGCTGATGGCAGGGATCCGGGCGCTGCCCCTGCTGAGGGCCGAGAGCAGGCCCACGGGCGTGGCGGTGGGCGGCATCACGGTCTCCTCGCTCGCGCTCGCCCTCTCCGCCCTGGCCACGGGGATGCAGCTCTACCTCATGGACGAATACTCCGCCTACCAGGAGTGCATGAAGGGCGCCGGCACGGTGTCGTCGCAGGGTGAGTGCTTCACCCAGTTCAGGGACGCGGCAGAACGCAAGCTCCCGGCCGACGTGCTGGAGATGCTCGGCGCCATGCAGCCCTAGTTCCTCTAGTCGCGGTCCCAGGCATACGGGTCGACGTAGATGACGTGGCCGCCGCGGTCGTCCGACTCGTCCACGATGTCCGTGCGGGGCGGCCTGGCGGCGGCCTCCGGGCTCGATTCCGACGTGCGCGGGCGGGCCTGAGCCAGGGTCTCCGCCTCCGCCGACGCGTGCTCGTCCTGCCAGTCGTCCCTGATGACCGGAATCTCCTGGGTGTCGGCCTCCGTGGCGTCCATCCAGTGGCCGGGCAGCGGGCGCGGGTCCGACTCGGCCAGGCCGACCTTGCTCGCCGCCTTGGCGATCGCGGCGCCCGCCTTGCGCACGGGAGCCGCCGCCTTGTCCAGCGGCACCCGGGCGCGCTTGTTGAGCAGCAGCAGGTTGGTCACGCCCGCCGAGATGCCCGCGGCCACGCCCACCTCCAGCGCCACCGACAGCGCCACCTCCCAGGGCGAGGGCCCCACCGTGGCCAGCCGCCCGCCGCCGATGGGCCCACCGGACAACGCCGCCAGCAGCCCGGCGACGAGCCCGGTCGAGACCCCGCTGAGGAACCCCCACAGCGGCGCCGCCTCGTAGGACGGCGACGGCGAGATCCTGGCCACCATCACGCCCGCCACGGCCCCCGCCGCGAACGGCAGCGCGATCACCGCCATCATCCACGCCGGAACAGGACCGCTCTCCGGCAACGCCCCCAGCAGCGGCAGGCTGGGCACACTGCCCAACTGCACGCCCGTGGGCGCGACCAGGGTGTCGGCGCCGATGGCGAAACCGGGGCCGGCGATGTAGGAGAAGGCCCAGACGACCGCGTTCAGCAGATAGAGAAGCTGGAGCAGCGCCAGCAGCACCCCGCCCACGAAGCCGGGCGAGAGCACGTCGGACAGCTCCTTGACCTGCCCGAAGTTCAGCACGATGGCGACCAGCACCAGCGCGAGCCCGGCCACGAGCAGCACCGCCGTGGCCATCGCGGCGCCGACCGTCAGGGCGCGCACGCGCTCGGGCAGCAGCCGCAACATCACCCGCCACGGCCCGATCATGCGCGCCGTGGCCAGCGAGCCCGCCAGGAACGCCAGCACGAAGTGGCTGAGCAGCGCCTCGCCGATGAACGGCTGCGTGACCTCGTTGCGCGTCACGAGCGCGATCAGGCCCGCCAGCAGCGCGTAGGGGGCCGCCAGCGACACCCCGGCCTGCGCCACCAGAACGAGCTGCGCCCGCCGGCGGGCCCCCGCCTGCTCCTTCGGGCTGTTCTTGGGCAGCCGGGCGGGCAGCCGCAGCCGCAGGTCGGCGTCGCGGGCCATCCACCGCCCCGCGCGGTAGAGCAGCATGGCGGGCAGGATCATCAGGCCGAGCGGCAGCAGCCCGACGCGCCCGCCGGGAATCGCGAACCCGGCGTGGTGGGCGGCCAGCCACAACTGCGCCGCCGTACGGAACACCCCGGGCAGCCCCGCTCCCAGCGCGCCGCGTGGCGCGGCGATCCACCCGACCAGAGTGAGCGTCGTGAGAGCGGCCAGACCGACGCCGAGCGTGGCGGCGGCGGCCAGCATTCCCGACACCGGCAGAGGCCGCCTCGTCTCGTCGTCGTCAGTCGACGCCCCGGGGAGCTTGCCGAGCACCGACCGGGGGGCAGTACGCAACTGGTCGAGAATCGCCGTCACCGTGTGATTTTCTCAATCTTTCCCGACCCGCGCTTGGTTGACGCGCCGCCCGGCGCCCACTTTGTGCATCCCATCGCGCCCCAACCCTTTACATTCTTTACACTTCGACGCCCCCGCCCACTCACCGTCACCCCCCACAGCTCCCCGCCCACTCACCGTAACCGGCCACAATTTCCCGCCTTACCCACCGACGTCCGCCACGGCTTCACCTGCCGCCGTCGTCTGTTGCGGCTTTCGCAGACCTACCTCACCCGCCGCTGGCCTCTCCCCCTCCATCCGTTACGGCTTCGCGGCCTTGCCCCACCCGCCGCCGTCGGCCGGCGCCTGTCCAGGGAGACGCTGTCTGACCCGATCAGTGGCGCGCCGCCGTTACGACGCCCTGCCGGCCGGGTTCCGTGGTGACATGTGGACCACCACGTCCAGGCATGCGAAAGCCCCGCGCGGGCGTACCGCACGGGGCTTTCGGGCAGGCGGCTAGCGGGCCTGCATGATTTCGCGCATGAGGCGGGCCGTCTCAGAAGGGGTCTTGCCGACGCGGACGCCGACCTTCTCCAGAGCCTCCTTCTTGGCCTGGGCGGTGCCGGCCGAGCCGGACACGATGGCGCCCGCGTGGCCCATCGTCTTGCCCTCGGGGGCGGTGAAGCCCGCGACGTACGCCACGACCGGCTTGCTGACGTGCTGCTCGATGTAGGCAGCGGCCCGCTCCTCGGCGTCTCCGCCGATCTCACCGATCATCACGATCGCGTCGGTGCCCGGGTCCTCCTGGAACGCCTGGAGGGCGTCGATGTGCGTGGTGCCGATGACCGGGTCACCGCCGATGCCCACGGCGGTCGAGAAGCCGAAGTCGCGCAGCTCGTACATGAGCTGATAGGTCAGCGTGCCGGACTTCGAGACCAGCCCGATGCGGCCGGCGGTGGTGATGTCGGCGGGGATGATGCCGGCGTTGGAGGCGCCGGGCGAGGCGATGCCGGGGCAGTTGGGCCCGATGATGCGGGTCTTGTTGCCCTTGGCCACCGCGTACGCCCAGAAGGTGGTGGAGTCGTGCACCGGCACGCCCTCGGTGATCACCACGACGAGCGGGATCTCGGCGTCGATGGCCTCGATGACCGCGTCCTTGGTGAACGCCGGCGGCACGAACACGACCGACACGTCGGCCCCGGTCTGCGCCATCGCCTCCTTGACCGTCCCGAACACGGGCAGGCCCTCGTGCGTGGTGCCGGCCTTGCGGGCGTTCACGCCGCCCACGACGCGGGCGCCGGAGGCGAGCATGCGGCGGGTGTGCTTGGTGCCCTCACCGCCGGTCATGCCCTGAACGATGATCTTGCTGTTCTCAGTCAACCAGATGGCCATGGGTCACACACCTGCCGCAGCGAGCTCGGCGGCCCGCTTGGCCGCTTCGTCCATCGTGTCTACCAGCTCGACCCGCGGGAGTGCGGCGTCGGCCAGGATCTGCCGCCCGAGCAGGGCGTTGTTGCCGTCGAGGCGGACCACCAGCGGGTGGGTCACGGCCTCGCCACGGCTCTCCAGCAGCTTGAACGCCGAGACGATGCCGTTGGCGACGGCGTCGCAGGCGGTGATGCCGCCGAAGACGTTCACGAAGATCGACTTGACGCTGGGGTCGGAGAGGATGATCTCCAGGCCCGCGGCCATGACCTCGGCAGAGGCGCCGCCGCCGATGTCGAGGAAGTTGGCGGGCGACGGCTTGCCGGGGAAGGCCTCGCCGGCGTAGGCCACGACGTCGAGGGTCGACATGACCAGGCCCGCGCCGTTGCCGATGATGCCGACGTCGCCGTCGAGCTTGACGTAGTTGAGGTCCTTCTCCTTGGCCTTGGCCTCGAGCGGGTCCTCGGCGGCCTTGTCGGCCAGGGCCTCATGGTCGGCCTGGCGGAAGGCGGCGTTCTCGTCGAGGGTGACCTTGCCGTCGAGGGCCTTCACCTGGCCGTCGGCGGACAGGATCATGGGGTTGACCTCGACGAGCGTGGCGTCCTCGTCGACGAAGCAGCACCAGAGCTTCTCGATGAGCTCGGCCGCGCCGTCGAGCGCCTTCTCCGGCAGGCCACCGGCCACCGCGATCTCGCGGCCCTTGGCGCGGTCGATGCCGGTCAGCGGGGAGACGGGCACCTTGGCGACCTTCTCCGGCGAGGTGTGGGCGACCTCTTCGATGTCCATGCCGCCGGCGGCGGAGCAGATGGCGAGGAAGGTACGGTTCGCGCGGTCGAGCAGGAAGGAGAAGTAATATTCCTCCGCGATCGCGCTGGCCTCCTCCACGAGCACCTTGTGGACCGTGTGGCCCTTGATGTCCATGCCCAGGATGGCCTCGGCCTTGGTGACGGCGTCGGCGGCGTCATCGGCCACCTTCACGCCACCGGCCTTGCCTCGGCCGCCGGTCTTGACCTGGGCCTTGACGACAACGCGGCCGGTCAGCTCTGTGGCGGCCGACCGTACCTCCTCCACGGTGTGGGCGACGATGCCGCGTGGCACCGGGATGCCGTAGTCAGCGAAGAGCTCCTTCGCTTGATGTTCGAACAGGTCCACGAGGGTCCGTCCTCTTCCATTGCGACTGTTGTTCGAAGGCCCGGGCAACTGCGCTGATGGTCGCGTCCGCTTCGCCGCTTGTCGACTTCGTTCCTCGCTGTCTCAACGGCGAGCTCCTGCGCTCAGGGGTGCGTGCCGGGCGTTTCCGCCAGTGAAGCCTAGCCCGAAGCTTGACCTGACCAGGTCATCGGGTCGCTGTTCTCCCACTATGTGACGGTGATCTCACTTCTCCAGGACGGCCTCTGCACGAAATTTGCACCGATTTTGGGTCATACAGTCCGGTTGTCGATATCCGCTTGTGATCTCCAATTGGCAGGCTGCTGCTCCCTCTTCTTTGATCAAAGGAAAACCATGAAGCGAATTCTCGCGGGCCTGGCGTTAACCACGGCCGCTGCGCTCGCGATCGGGGCGCCCGCCCAGGCCGCGCCGGTGGATCCGGTGAAGGCGCTGAAGAAGCAGTTCGTCTCGGGGCACGGGGTACGGATCTCCGAGACCTCCCGCACGGTCGCCGACGGCAAGACGCTGGCGAGTTTCAAGACCACCGGGCGCTTCGCGTTCGGCAAGTCGGGGGTCGTGGCCTCCGACATCAGGAACTCCCTTCCTGGCACCAAGTCGCTCACCCCGCCGCGGAGCATCACGATCGGCGGCCACAGCTACGTCCAGGGCGGCGCCTTCAGCGAGGACCTGCCCGAGGGCAAGAAGTGGGTGCGCTACGAGAGTCCGACGACGGGCAGCTCGTTCAACCAGGTCATCGACGTGTTCGAGCCGAAGGTGCTCAAGGCCGTCATCTCGAAGGCCAAGAGCTTCAAGGGCGGCACGTACAAGGGGTCGCTGACCTACAACGAGCTGGCCAAGGCGTACGGGACGAAGCTCGGCGGCAAGTTCGGCAAGATCAAGATCGATTACGCGCTGTCGGTCAACTCCAAGGGCCTGATCAGGGAGCTGAAGACGACCTGGGCTCTGGACTTCGGCATGCTCGGCAAGACCAGCTCGACCACCGAGACCCACTACACCGGGTGGGGCTCCACGGTCACGATCAAGGCGCCGGCCAAGAGCCAGTGGATCGACGTGAGCGACCTCGATGAGGACAGCGGAGTGCCGGAGAAGCTCTCGGAGAGCTCCATCGACTCTTTCGCCAAGTAGCGTTTTGGGCCCCCTTTCGCGTACGGCGGGAGGGGGCTTTCTCAATACCGGCGGGAAAGGCTCGGTTGCTTGCCGTAGTCGGTCAGGCCGATGACGTTGCCCCATGGATCGGGCACCTCGACCGTCCAGCCCGTGAACACCTCGAACGGCTCGATCCCCGATTCGGCGGCCACCGCGCGGGCATCGGGCACCTCCAGCCAGACGCGCATCGAGCCAGGCCGGGTGTCGTGGACCCGGACGAGCAGGCCCGGGGTCTCCTCCCCGATCGCGTACAGCACCCTCCGTCGCGAACCTCTCCGCCAGCCCCACCCCGTAGAACTCCTTCGCCCGCGCGAGATCCTCCACTCCGACCAGGAGGTTGTCGACGCCGAGGATCTTCATGGCGTCAGCCTCGGGTGGTCTGCGGCCCCTACTGCGGGGGCCCTCACCCGCCCAGACCCGCCCAGACCCGCCCAGACCCGTTCAGACCCGTTCAGGCCGGGCGATAGCCGCCAGAGCCCCCTCGCCTGGTCAGGTCAGGCGGGAGTCGCGCAGGCTCGCCCACTCCAGGGAGTGCCTGATGCCCTCGTCGATCGAGTAGCGGGCCCGCCAGTCGAGCAGGCGCTGGGCCAGGTCGCTGCGGGTGTAGGCGCCTGCCACGTCGCCGGGGCGGGCGGGGGCCTCGACGACCTCGATCGGCCGGTCCACGACCCGGTTGAACGCGTCGACCAGCTCGCGGACGGTCGTGCCCGCGCCGGTGCCCAGGTTGATCACGTCCGTGTCGAGCTCGTCGAATCGTTCCAGGGCCGCGACGTGGGCGGTGGCCAGGTCCCAGACGTGCACGTAGTCGCGGATGCCCGTGCCGTCGCTGGTCGGGTAGCCGGTGCCGGTGATCTGGAACGGGACGCGCTCCTCGTACGCCTCGATCATCTTGCCCAGGGCGTGGCTGGGGCGGCGCAGCTGCAGGCCCGTGCGCATCTTGGGGTCGGCGCCGATCGGGTTGAAGTAGCGCAAGGAGAGGATCTCGATCGGCCGGCCCGCGGCGATGTCGGCGAACATGCCCTCGCAGACCGCCTTCGTCCGCGCGTAGGGGCTCTGGGGGTCGAGCGGGGACTCCTCGGTCACCGTGTGGTCGTCGCCCGCGCGGTAGATCGACGCGGAGGAGCTGAAGATCATCCGGGTGCGGCCGTTGCGGATCAGGTGATCCACGAACTCCAGGCTCTTGGCGACGTTCGCACGGTAGTAGCCGATGGGGTCGGCCACGGAGTCGGGGACCACGATGAGCGCCGCGCAGTGAATGACGGCCTCGATATCCGGATTCTCGGCGAATATCTTGTCAATCAGCGGGCCGTCACTGATATCTCCCTCATAGAACACCCGCCCCTCGGCGAACTCCCGCCGGCCTGTCACCAGGCTGTCCAGAATCACGGGGGTTATCCCGGCGTCCAGGCAGGCCGAGGCGATCGTGCTTCCGATATAACCGGCCCCGCCGGTGATCAAAACGCGCATCCCTGCACCCTAACCATGTGCGGGTGGGTGCGTGGCTGAGGTGGCCGGGGCTGTGGATAACTCCTCCTCCTTCGCGACCGCCTGTGCCTGTACGGGGGGCGAGCGTCCGCTTCGTGCTCAGTGCGCGTGCCAGGTTCCTGCGTTGGCCGCGTACCAGGCGCTCGGGGTCGTCCGGCGTACCGGGGTGGGGGCGCGGTGCGTACCTCTCGGGGGCGTACCTCTCGGGGAGGCTCGCCCTGCGTACCGGGGAGGGGTGCGGCACGTACCGACGGAGAGTCCGGGACGTACCGAAGCGGCTTTCCCAGCACGCATCGAAGAGGCGGCCCGGCACGTACCTGGGAGACGGTCCGGCACGCACCCGAGGCAGCGCGACACGCACCCGAGAGACGGCCCGACACGCACCCGAGAGACGGCCCGGCGCGTACCCGAGAGACGGCCCGGCGCGTACCCAAGAGGCGGCCCGGCGCGTACCCAAGAGGCGGTGCGGACAAGAAGACACGGTCCCGTTGGCGATGTGATCCTCTGCTTCGGGCAGAAAGTCTGGTTGTGGGTCGTTGGTGGTCTGGCCTAGTCGGCTTTGGCGTGCGACATTTCCTGATATGGGCAGGGACGTGCCAGTCGTCGTGTTCAGCAGGGACGATCGCCGGAAATATCGGGAAAAGGTGCGTCGATGTCTCGACGTCTTCGCCCAGATGTTGCGTGAATCCCGTTTCGAGTTCGAACGCCCGCTCGCCGGACTGGAGATCGAGCTCAACATCGTGGACGCGCGCGGCGAGGCGGCCATGCGCAACGCCCAGGTGCTGGCCGCGATCGCGCAGCCGGACTGGGCGACGGAGCTGGGCCAGTTCAACGTCGAGATCAACATCGAGCCCCAGGACCTGGCCGGTGACGGAGCCATCCACCTGGAGGACGACGTCAGGGCCCGGCTCAACCACGCCGAGGAGCGCGCCCGCTCCGAGGGCGGCCACCTGGTCCTGATCGGCATCCTGCCCACGCTGCGCGAGCAGGACCTCGGCGAGGGCACGCTCTCCGCGAATCCACGCTACCGGCTGCTCAACGAGCAGATCTTCGCGGCCCGCGGCGAGGACCTGCACCTGGCCATCGACGGTGTCGAACGCCTCGACACGCATGCCGACAGCGTCGCCCCCGAGGGCGCCTGCACCAGCGTGCAACTGCACCTCCAGGTCAGCCCGGAGACGTTCGCCGCCAACTGGAACGCGGCCCAGGCCATCGCGGGTCCGCAGGTCGCGGTGGCGGCCAATTCGCCGTACCTCTTCGGCAGGGAACTGCACAGGGAGACCAGGATCGCGCTGTTCGAGCAGGCCACGGACACGCGTCCGGCGGAGTTGAAGGCTCAGGGCGTACGACCACGGGTGTGGTTCGGGGAGCGGTGGATCACGAGCGTGTTCGACCTTTTCGAGGAGAACGTCAGCTATTACCCGGCTCTGCTGCCCCTCTGCGAGGACGAGGACCCGCGCGCCGAACTCGATCAGGGCCGCATACCCCAGCTGCACGAACTGACCCTGCACAACGGCACGATCTACCGGTGGAACCGGCCGGTGTACGCGGTGGTGAACGGGGTACCGCATCTACGCGTGGAGAACCGGGTGCTGCCCGCTGGGCCCACCGTGGCCGACGTCGCGGCCAACGCCGCCTTCTACTACGGGTTGATGCGGGTGCTGCCGTACGACGAGCGTCCGATCTGGAGCCGGATGTCGTTCCGGGCGGCCCAGGACAACCTCGCCGCCGCGGCCCGGCACGGAATGGACGCGCGCCTCTACTGGCCCGGGATGGGCGAGGTCCCCGCGGCCGAGCTGATCCTGCGGCTGCTGCTGCCCATGGCGCGAGAGGGGCTGGCCAAGTGGGGCGTGAGCGCTCCAGCCGCCGACCGGCTGCTGTCCATCGTCGAGGGCCGCTGCCTGACCGGGCGTACGGGGGCGAACTGGCAGGTGGAGCGGGTACGAGCACAGGGGGGCGATCGGCATGAGGCGTTGCGGGCCATGACTTTGGAGTACATCGAGCGCATGCACACCAACGAACCCGCACACACTTGGGACGTGTAACCGTGACCCGCACACACCTGGGACGCGCAACCGCGACCCGCACACACCTGGAACGCGTGACCATGACCCGCACACACCTGGGACGCGTGATCCGGTGAGCCGTCCCCCGCTCTCCCGCTCCCTCATTCCGTACCCCACCTCTGCCCGCCCCACCTCCGCCACCTCAACCTCTGCCCGCCCCATCTCCGCTACATCGACCTCTGATTGCTCCAGTTCCCCCACCTCCGCCATCTTGATCGCCGCTCTCCTCATCCTGCTGGCCACCGCCTGTGGCATCGCCAGGCCACCATCCATGGACAGTCAGGGCGCCGATTCGTTCGAGGACGACATCCGGGCGGCGCGCACGCTCACGGAGGAGTTCTGGAAACAGCAGTTCCAACGGCTGGGCCAGACTTATCGCCCCGTCACCGACTTCATCCCGTACTCGGGAAACTCCGGCCCGGCCTGCGGAGGCGAGCCCTCCGTACCGAACAACGCCTTCTACTGCCCGCTCGGCCACTTCATCGCCTACGACCAGGGCTGGATGGAGTCGCTGTGGAACGAGATGGGGGACGGCTCCGTCTACGTGATCATCCCGCATGAGTTCGGGCACGCCATCCAGGCCCAGCTCCAGACCGGCTTCGAGCTGAACGTCCAAGCGGAGCTCCAGGCCGACTGCTACGCGGGCGGCACCTTGTCCGCCCTGGTCAGCTCGGGCGCGCTGACGACGGAGGAAGGTGACGAGAACGAACTGTTCGTGAGCCTGGAGGCGGCGGGCGACCCGACGGACGACTGGCTCAACCCGGCAGCCCATGGGACGGCGGAGCAGCGGCAGGCGTCGTTCGTGAGCGGGTACAGGAGCGGGGTGGGAGCCTGCTGAGGGCGTACGCGACGGCCCCCATAGAACCCAGGGATGTATCTACAGGTCAACCCAGAGAATGATGTGGTCGATCATGACCACGCTCTACCTTTATCCCATGCCTTTGCGGGAGATCAGCTGGCTGCGCCGGGGCGCGTGCAGATCCAGCGACCCTGACCTCTTCTTCCCCCTCGCGCCCACACCCTTGCAGGAGGCCCGAGCCAAGGCGATCTGCGCCACCTGCCAGGTCATGCAGGAGTGCCGCTCCTACGCCTTAAGAGCCGGCGAGTCGGAGGGCATCTGGGGCGGCCTCACCCCACAGGAACGCCGCCGCACCCGCTTCCCCGAAGGCTGGCGCCGCCCAGCCGCCTCCTGACCCCGATCGAAGCACGCCCACCCGAGGCTCACCGACGCTCGACCAACAAGCCACCACAGGCACGGACGCACGACTGACAAGCCGAGACGAGCGCGAGCGCACGACCAACGAGCTGGCACGGGCGCGAGCGCACGACCGACGAGCTGGCACGGGCGCGAGCGCAGACAGTCGGATTGAGGCCAACGGTGGACGTCGGCCAGGACGGCGCGAGCATGGGCACACAACCGACAAGCCGAGGCGGGCACGGACGCACGACCAACGAGCTGCGGCGGGCACGGACGCACGACCGACACCGACAAGCTGGCGCGGGCGCAGGCAGTCGTGCTGCGGCCAACAGTGGACGTCGGCCAGGGCGGGTGGCCGAAGCGCGGGTGGCCGAAGCGCGGGTGGCCGAAGCGCGGGTGGCCGAAGCGCGGGTGGGGGAACGCGGGTGGGAGGGGTCGGACGTAGGCTGCGAGGGTGTTGCTCCGCTCGATCGCCGTCCTCGCCGCCGCCAACATTCTGAACAACAAGGTCGCTCCTCGGTTGGGGCCGCTGACCTCGACCGTTGCGACGGCTGCTCTGGTCGTGATGGCGCGCAGGTCTGGGCTGTCGTGGCAGGAGATCGGTTTCGAGCACGGTCGTCGTGGGGCCGTGGCGGGCGGTGCCTTGGCGGGCGCGGTGGCCGCCGTTTACGCGGTCGGAATCGCCTCACCCCGTACGAGGCCGCTCTTCCGTGACGAGCGTGCCCTGTCGCTCTCGCGCGCCCGCGTCGTCGAAGAGGCGCTGCTTCAGGTGCCCCTGGGCACGGTCCTGCTGGAGGAGGTGGGGTTTCGGGGGGCTCTGTACGCCATGGTGCGCCGTCGCCGGGGTACGGTCGCCGCCACGGCGGTGTCCTCCTCGTTGTTCGGGCTCTGGCACATCCTTCCGGCCATCGACATGGCGCGGGCCAACCCTGCCCTCGGGGGGTTGACGGCGGGGGAGTCGCCTGCTCACCTGGACACCGCTCGGGTGGTGGCGGGCAGTGTCGTGTCCACGGCGGCGGCCGGGGTGCTCTTCTGCGAGCTACGTCGCCACCGTGGCCTCCTGACCCCGGCCATGCTGCACCTGGCCACCAACTCCCTCGGCTACCTCTTCGCCCGGATCGCGGCCAAGCGGTTCACCACCTCGGCGCCCTCCGCCACTTCGGCGCCCTCCACCACCCAGCCCTCGAACGCCCCATCCCCCACACCCTCCGGCGCTCCATCACCGCCCACGCCCTGACCTCCCAGCTCCGCCCCCCGTTCCGGCCTTCTGCCCCGACCTTCCCAACCCCGCCCTCGCTCGGGCCTTCCGCCCCACGCCCTGACCCCCAGCTCCGCCGCACGCCCGCCCAACGGCGGTCCCGGAAGGGGCGGCTCACCCCGACCGACAGCGGTCCCGGAAGAGGTGGCTCACCCGCCCACCCCACCCGACGGCGGTCCCGGAAGGGGCGGCCCACCCCGACCGACGGCGGTGCCGGAAGAGGTGGCTTATTCCGGTCGATGGCGGTCCTCTAAGTGGTGGGTTGCTCCCGTCGGGGCTTCGGATCCCCCGTGTCTGGGATGGGTTGTTCGCACCGGCCCGGACCGAAATGAGGCCACGGAAAGTGAGCGGGGAGAGGGTCAGGGGTGGATCATCCGCTTGCGCAGGATGAAGGTTTTCGCCCGCCGGCAGGGTTTTCTCCCCCGCCCACCCGCTTCCCCCGCACCCCGCGCCTGTCCAGGCCTTAACGTCTGCGAGACGCCACATCTCGAAGGCCGCGTCTACTTGAGATGTGCGCGCCTATCCAAGATCACGAAATCACTTAAAGCCGGAGGTACGGAGGTGGCGTTGCATGCGTACAGTAATCGACATCGACAAGGAGCTCTTGGAAGCGGCCCAGCAGAAGCTAGGTACGCCGACCATGAGAGAAACGGTCCACGCCGCGCTGCGAGCAGTCGTCGACAGGGACGCGGAAAGGCTGGGTGCGATCAGGGCGTTCGAGTTCTGGCGCACGGAGGGGAGCAGGGACCTACTGGATCCCGAGGTCACGAAGCACACGTGGCGACGACAGGACTGATGTATCTCCTCGACAAGAGCGCGCTGGCCCGCATCCGGGTCAGTGACGTGGTCGCCAAGGCCATCCAGCCGCTCTACGCGGCGCGGGCGGTGGCGACCTGCAGTGTCATCGATCTGGAGGTGCTCTACAGCGCCCGGGACCTCCCCCACTACCAGCGCATCCTGCACGCGCAGCGTCAGTGCGTGCTGCTCCCCGTGGACCAGGAGGTGCAGACGCGGGCGTTGGTCGTACAGCGGCAGCTCGTCGAGATCTCCCAGCACCGTGGAATCGGCCCGAACGAGCTGCTGATCGCCGCCTGTGCCGAGGTGCACGGGGCGACGATCCTGCACTACGGGCACGCCTTCGACATCATTTCGGAGGTGACCGGGCAACCGTCATTGTGGGTGGTGCCGCCTGGTTCGGTCCCTTAAGCCGGTGGCGTCCACCTGGGAGCCGGTGCCGCCTGGTTCGGTCCCCTAAGCCGGTGGTGACCACCTGGGAGCCGGTGCCACCTAGTCGGCCCCCTAAGCCGGTGGTGACCACACGGGAGCCGGTGCCACCTGGTTCGGTCCCCTAAGCCGTGGTGACCACCTGGAAGCCTTCCGCGTAGCGGTCCTCGCCGAAGCCGGCCTGCTTGGCCCAGGAGGCGAAGCGGCTCTTGACGAAGTCGGCGAATCCCTCCACGTGTGCAACCTGGCTCACATGCGACTGCAAGGCCGCGAGCTTGCGGTCCATGGCCTCGGTGATGTCCACCCAGTGGTTGGGAGTGGAGCCGCCGTTCAGCCACACCTCACGGACGGTCCACGCCTCCAGCCCCTCCTCCTTGATCAGCTCCGGGAACGCGTACGGATTGCGCGCGTCCGGATAGACCGCGTCCAGGGCGGCGCCGCCCACGGCGCGGTGGTCGGGATGGCTGGGGGCGATGAACTGGTAGTTGCGGTCCGGATGGTGGGTGATGACCAGGTCCGGCCTGACCTGCCGGATCACTCTGGCGATGGCGCGCCTGAGCTCCAGCGAGGGCACCACCTGGCCGTCGGAGTAGCCGAGGAAGCGCACGTCCGTAACCCCGACGGCCTTGGCGGCGGCGAGTTGCTCGGTTCTGCGCAGCTCCGCCATGCCGGAATTGTCCAAGGTACGCTCGTTGCCCCCCGCGTCACCATCGGTGGCCAGCAGGTAGGTGACCTCCACGCCCCTGTCCACGAACAGTGCCACGCTTCCCGCCGAGCCGAAGTCGGCGTCGTCTGGGTGGGCGGTCACGACGAGCACCCTGTTGATCTCGTTCTCCGGCAGCATGACTCCCCTTTTCTGGACCTTCCATGGAGGACAACCGGGACCCCGGCGATGGCATTCCGGGCGCCGATTGTCGGTGGCGCGCCTTAACCTGGGTACGTGCCGACCCAAGCCTCTGTTGACCAGCCCTTGCTCGACGGCCTCAACCCGCAACAGCGCGAGGCCGTGATCCATCACGGCAGTCCGCTGCTCATCGTGGCCGGGGCGGGGTCCGGAAAGACGCGGGTGCTCACGCACCGCATCGCCTATCTGCTGGCCGAGCGTGACGTGCATCCGGGCGAGATCCTGGCGATCACGTTCACCAACAAGGCCGCCAAGGAGATGAAGGAGCGGATCGACAAGCTGGTCGGTCCGCGCGCCAGGGCGATGTGGGTGATGACGTTCCACAGCGCCTGCATGCGGATCCTGCGGCGCGAGGCCAAGCGGCTGGGCTTCCCCTCCAGTTTCTCGATCTACGACCAGGCCGACTCGCAGCGGCTGATGGCCATGGTCTGCAGGGAGATGGAGCTCGACCCGAAGCGTTACCCGCCGCGTTCGTTCTCGGCGCAGGTCAGCAACTTCAAGAATGAGCTGGTCGACTACGAGACGGCGCTGGATCGGGCGGGCTCGCACCTGGAGAAGACGCTCGCGCAGGCGTACAAGGCCTATCAGCTCAAGCTGACCGAGGCCGGGGCGATGGACTTCGACGACATCATCATGAACACGGTGACGTTGTTCCAGCTCTTCCCCGACGTGGCCGAGCACTACCGGATGCGGTTCAGGCACGTGCTGGTCGACGAATACCAGGACACCAACCACGCCCAATACATCCTGATCAGGGAGCTGGTGGGGCATCCCGAGCTGCGCACGACCGACGGGGATCTCGTGCGCTCGGGCGCCGACATGTCGGAGTTGTGCGTGGTGGGCGACGCCGACCAGTCCATCTACGCCTTCCGGGGCGCGACGATCCGCAACATCCTGGAGTTCGAGCGCGACTACCCCGACGCCCGGACGATCCTGCTGGAGCAGAACTACCGCTCGACACAGAACATTTTGGCCGCCGCCAACGCCGTGATCTCGCGCAACGAGTCGCGCAAGCCCAAGAACCTCTGGTCCGACCAGGGCGACGGGGCCCAGATCGTGGGTTATGTGGCCGACAACGAGCACGACGAGGCCATGTTCGTGGCCCAGGAGGTCGACCGGCTCAGCGACGAGGAGGACGTGAGGCCGGGCGACGTCGCGGTCTTCTACCGGACCAACGCGGCCTCCCGGGTGTTCGAGGAGATCTTCATTCGCACCGGGCTGCCGTACAAGGTGGTCGGGGGTGTGCGCTTCTACGAGCGCAAGGAGGTCAAGGACCTGCTGGCCTACCTGCGGGTGCTGGCCAACCCGGCCGACGTGGTGTCCCTGCGGCGCATTCTCAACGTGCCCAAGCGCGGCATCGGCGACCGGGCCGAGGCCATGATCGAGGCGCTGTCCACGCGCGAGCGCATCTCGTTCTGGGACGCGCTGCACCGGGCCGACGAGGCGTACGGCATGGCCACGCGCTCACTCAACGCCGTACGCGAGTTCGTCGCGCTGATCGACGAGCTGATCGCCAAGGGTGAGGGCATGCCGCCGTCGGCGCTGGCCGAGGAGATCCTGGTCTCCACCGGCTACCGCGCCGAGCTGGAAGCCTCGGAGGACCCGCAGGACGAGTCCCGCCTGGAAAACCTCAACGAGCTGATCTCCGTGGCCTCCGAGTTCGAGGACGCCAACCCGGAGGGCACGCTGGTGGAGTTCCTGGAGCAGGTGTCGCTGGTGGCCGACGCCGACCAGATCCCCGACGCCGACGGCGGGCAGGGGGTGGTCACGTTGATGACCCTGCACACCGCCAAGGGGCTGGAGTTCCCGGTCGTGTTCCTGACCGCCATGGAGGACGGCGTGTTCCCGCACGTGCGGTCACTGGGCGAGCCCAAGGAGCTGGAGGAGGAGCGGCGGCTGGCCTACGTGGGCATCACCCGGGCGCAGCAGCGGCTCTACATCACCCGGGCGGCCGTGCGCAGCTCCTGGGGTGCGCCGGCGTTCAATCCGGCCTCGCGCTTCGTCAACGAGGTGCCGGGTAAGCTGATGGACTGGCGTACCGACCCGGAGAAGTCCGCCTGGAGCGCCGCCACCCGCCGCGAGCCGGCGCGCCCGGCTGCCCCGGCCAAGAGCGGCGGGCGGAAGGTGCCTTCGCTGACGCCCGGCGATCGGGTGTCGCATGACGCGTTCGGGCTGGGCACGGTGGTGTCCGTGGACGGGGTGGCGGAGAAGACCAAGGTCAAGATCGACTTCGGGAGCAGCGGGGAGAAGACGCTGCTGCTGGCGTACGCGCCGCTGGAGAAGCTGTAACACCCCCGAAGCACGTGGACGGGTAGCAAGTGGACGGGGCCGCCCCCTGCTGGGAGCGGCCCCGGCTCTGGGAGGGGCCGGTAACGGCCCCTGTTCGGGAAGGGAAGGTCAGCTCTTCAGGGCGCTGCCCTTCTTCCACTGGGTCCAGTTGAGCTGCCAGTAGCTCCAGCCGTTGTTCCACTGGAGCTTGCGCTTGGTCCCGGTGATCTTGACGACGTCACCGCGCTGGGCGATGGTGTAGAACCACTTGGCCCCGGCCGGAGTGGCGCGGACACAGCCGTGGCTCTGGTTGGAGCGGCCGAGGTACTGGTAGTAGCCGGCGCTCTGGTGCACGTACTCGCCGCTGTCGGAGATGCGCACCGCCCACGGGATCTCCTCCTTGTAGTAGCGAGGGTCCTTGGGGTCCGTCACGCCCATCCAGGAGGAGGTCATGGTCTCGACGGCCTTCTTGCCCATGGTGAGGTGCGTGCCGCTGGTGGTGAGGTAGACGTCCACGCCGTTCTGGGGCAGCCCGCCCCGGCCGGCGCTGATCGGGATCTTCTTGGCCAGCTTGCCGTTGCGGTAGACCTTCATCACGTGCTTGCGCGTGTCGACCACGGAGATGTTCTGCGCGCCGACGGCGAACCGGCGGGAGGTGTCCTTGGCCTCGCTGTTGCCGGGCAGTTCGGACAGCCGCGCGGTGAAGAGCACCTTCTGGTTCGGCTTCCAGTACGTCTTCGTCCGGTAGATGACCTTGCGCGGGGACACCCAGCGCCACGCCCCATCGACCGGTTTGTCGGCCTCGACGTCCAGCAGCGCTTCGACGGCCGCCTTGTCTTTGACGTCGCGGTCGAAGGTGACGATGATCGGGAACCCGACGCCGACCTTCTCGCTCTTCTCGCTCATGGGCGTGATGTCGGCGATGTCGAGCTTGACCTTCTTCGCCGGAGCGGTGGCGGCGGTCGCGGTCGCGGAGAACGCGCAGCTCGTCGCGACGACGAGGGCGACCAATGCCGGAAGCATCCGGGTGACGCGCTTCAAAGGGGTTACTCCTGGGCTTAGTGCTTTGACTACCTCCTTGTGAGACAAATGAGACGGGCATTTGGTCTACAAATGCCGATAACTATCCCGTAACGGTCAAAATCGACCAGGAAACCGGGCAAGGTGGGCTCGCGTAGCGGCGGGCCACCGGTGAAGGGTCAGAGGGCGTTTCCTGGAAGGCCGTCAGCCGGAGTGCGGCGGGTGGGTGGCCACGGCAGCGCGTGAAGGATGGAAAGATCTTCAAACGAGCCGGCGAGCGGTCGCCCAGCGGGAGAGCTCGTGGCGGTTGGAGAGCTGGAGCTTGCGCAGCACAGAAGAGACATGCGTCTCGACGGTCTTGACCGAGATGAACAGCTCTTTGGCGATCTCCTTGTACGCGTACCCCCGCGCGATCAACCGCAGCACCTCCCGCTCCCGCTGCGTCAGCGAGTCGAGCTCCGGATCGATCGACGGCGCCTCGGAGTTGGCGAACGCGTCCAGCACGAACCCCGCCAGCCGTGGCGAGAACACCGCGTCCCCGTCGGCCACCCGGCGGATGGCGTCGGTCAGTTCCTTGCCGCTGATGTTCTTGGTCACGTAGCCGCGGGCCCCGCCCCTGATCACGCCGATGACGTCCTCGGCCGCGTCGGACACCGACAGCGCCAGGAAGCGGACCTGGGAGCCGGCGCCCAGGACCCGGCGCAGCACCTCCTGCCCGCCGCCTCCGGGCATGTGCACGTCCAGCAGCACCACGTCGGGCTGGTGCTCGGCGATCGCCTTGACCGCCGTGTCGACGTCCTCGGCCTCGCCGACCACCTCGATGGAGTCGCCCAGTTCGGCGCGCACACCCGATCGGAACAAGCGATGATCATCGACGATCAGTACGCGCGTCATGCCTTCTCCACCTTCATCGTCAGCATCACTTCGGTGCCCTCACCCGGCTCGGTACGTATGCGGGCCGTGCCTCCGTGACGTTCCATTCTGCCGATGATGGACTCCCTGATGCCCATCCGGTCGAGCGGTATCGCCTCAAGGTCGAACCCCTTGCCCCGATCCTTCACGAAAATCGTGACCTCTTCACCCTCTACTTCCGCGTAGACGGAAATAGAAGGACTCTCAGAGTATTTGGCCGAGTTGACCATCGCCTGCCGGGACGCCTTCAACATGGCCGCGAGCTTGCCGGCCGAGTCGAAGGGGATGTCGCCGACGCAGACGACTTCGATGGGCACGCCGTGCGCGTCCTCCTCCTCCGCCGCGATCCTGCGCACGCCCGCCGCCACGGTCGCGTCGGCGTCCTGGGCGGGCTGGTAGAGCCAGTTGCGCAGCTCGCGCTCCTGCGAACGGGCCAGGCGGGAGACCTCGCGCTGGTCGTGGGCGACGCGCTGGATCAGCGTGAGCGTGTGCAGCACCGAGTCGTGCACCATGGCAGCCACCTCGGCCCGCTCCTCCTGCCTGATGCGCTCGCGCCGCTCCAGTTGCAGCTCTTTCCACAGGCCGGCCAGCCAGGGCGTGGCGATGACCGCCAGGCCGCCGACCACCACGACGGTGAACAGCAGGCTGTCCCTGACCTGGGGCAGCTCGCCCTCCGCGGCCAGGAAGCCGGCCCCGCCGATCACGACCAGGGCGATGCCGACCAGCGTGCGTACCCGGTTCTTCCTGATGCTGAGCGCCGCGCCGCTCACCCAGCCCTTGCGGCGTTCCGGATCGGCCTGTTGCCAGAGGATCAGCGCGCCGATTCCGCCCACAGCGAACGGCAGCATGCCGATGCCTCCTTGCGAGGCACCCGTCAGCCAGCCGAACGCCAGCAAAGCCACCCCGATCGCGCTGAACGCGGCGAGCTGGCTCCAGTCCCGCTGCGGCTGGGCCCCCTGGTACGGCTGCCGCGGGGTGACCATCCACAACACCGCGTACGCCACCGCGCCGACCCCCTGCACAACGGTGAGCAGCACGAACATGAGCCTGACCACCACCGGGTCAAGCTTGAGCTGCGCCGCGAGCCCCTGGGCGACGCCGCCGAGCAGGCGGCCCTCCATGGGGCGCAACATCCGGCGGTAGGGCGTGTCGCCGCTCTGCTCGGCGAGAGTCTTCTGGTCAGCCATAACATGGCCATAGTCACATGTCGGGGGCCAAACCGGCATCAGGGAACAACCCCCGGGTCGGGTCAGGGGTGTCCCGGATGCGGGCACACCGCCCTTAGGTCCACGATGGTAGGCATGACAGAAGCTCCGCCCAGGCACCCCGCCGCCCACCGAGAGCTGCGACGCAGCGGCGAGGGGCGCTTCCTCATGGGCGTGTGCGCGGGCCTCGGGCGGCACACCGGCATCGACCCGGTGGTGTTCCGCGCGGGCTTCGCGGTGCTCCTGCTCGGCTCCGGCATCGGGCTGTTTCTCTACCTCGCGGCGTTCCTGCTGATGAAGGAGCCGAACGGCAAGCCGGGGATCATCGAGCAGTGGACGCGGCGCGACTTCGACGCCGAGGCCGTGATGGCGCTGCTGACGGCGGTGCTGGCGTTCGGTTTCGCGCTCAACCTGGCGACCGTGTGGCTCGACACGGGCACGCTGGTGGTGGCGGTGTTCCTGGCTGTGGCGCTGCTGGCCGCGCACTCCAGCGGGGTGGATCTCCTGGGGCTGGCGCGGTCGATGCCGGAGCGGCTGAGCAGGCGCAGGGGCGCGGCGCCCGCGGCGGCCTCCTATCGCAGCACGGAACAGGCCCCTCCGGTCCGAGCCCCCGAGCCCGCCCCGCCGACCACCGCGGTGCCACGCCCCCAAGAGCCCGCCGTGGCTCCGGCGCGCGAAGAGTCACGCGAAGAGTCGCGCGAAGCGTCACCGGTGAGCGGCAAGACCCCGTACGAGACGCCGGTGAGCGAAACGACCTCGTACGCGACGCCGGCGGACGAAAAACCCTCGTACCAGACGCCAGTGGGCGAAAAAGCCGAGACGCCGGAAGAGCCCCAGGTCAGGGATCTGCGCGAGGCCGCGGAGAGCGTACGTGACGCGGCCATCCGCTCCCGTCAGGCCCAGCAGCAGGATGAGGAGCAGCGGCAGATGTCGGCGGAGGCGGTGACCGCGCAGCACGCGGTGCCGCCGTACCAGAAGCCCTCCTACCGCCCCAGCCCCCCGACCGCGGTCGACTACGCCAGCTACGGCGAGCCCTACGCCCCGAACGGCCCCTACCAGCCCCTCGACCCGGCCAAACGGCCCGGCGGCTACTCGCCGTACGACCCCGTCCTGTACGGCGCCCCGGTGCCCAAGCGGGAACGCCGGCCGAGATCGTTCATCGGCGCCATCACCATCTTGCTGGCAATCATCATTGGAGGGATCGTCGTGGCCGTCCAAGCCAGGTCGGCCGCCGGAGTGAGCCCGACCATCGTCGGCGGCGCCATGCTCATCACCCTCGGCGCCGGCCTGCTGGTCGCCGCCTGGTGGGGTCGCGGCGCGGGCCTGGTGGCCGCGGGCACCGCGGTGGCGCTGATCGTGGGCGTGGGGCTGATGCTCGGCGGTATGCCCAGGAACATCGGCCCGTCGGAATGGGCCCCGACCAGTGTGGCGGAGGCCGCCCGGCTCTACGACGTGGGGGTGGGCGACGGCCGGCTGGACCTGTCGGAGTTGAAGCTGCCGCCGGGCACGGAGGTGACGTTCAACGCCGCGGTCTCGGCGGGCGAACTCGTCGTGATCGTGCCATCGACGGCCAGGGTGGAGGTGCACGCCACCAACAAGATCGGCGACATCGTGCTCGACCAGACGCTCAAGGGCGGCCTGGACGTGCGCCTGGACAAGGTGCTGCAGCCCGAGGTCAAGCCGGAGGGCAAGCTCTCCACCATCGTGCTGAACCTGAAGGGTGGCGTCGGCGACATGGAGGTGCGGCGTGCCGCGTGACGTCGAGCGCCGTAGGCGCCTGCACAGGACCGACTGGATGGCCCTGCTGAGCGGCGCGCTCTTCGTCGTTCTGGGCATTTTGGTAGTGACACGCGCGATCACGGACCCGCTGGTCCTGGTCGGGGTCATGGTGCTGGGATTGGCCTTCGCAGGGCTGGTGGCGATCGTCGCGCGGGTGGTCCGGGGCAAGTGAGTCCGTAAATCAACCCTTGACCGGGAAAAACACCGGCGTAGGTTCGGAGTGTCCGCCTTTCCCCCTGCTCCTGAGGGAGGACGTATGCCCCGAATCACCGTCACTGTCGACGGGATCAAGTATGAGGAGGACGTCGAGCCGCGACTCCTGCTCGTTCACCTGCTACGAGAACGACTGGGCAAGACCGGCACGCCGATCGGCTGCGACACCAGCAACTGCGGCGCGTGCACGGTCATGCTCGACGGCAAGACCGCCAAGAGCTGCTCGGTGCTCGCGGTCCAGGCCGATGGTTGCGACGTGGTCACCATCGAGGGCCTGGGCGCCAACGGCTCGATGCACCCGATGCAGCGGGCCTTCCACGAAGAGCACGCCCTGCAGTGCGGCTACTGCACGCCCGGCATGGTCATGGCCGCGATAGACCTGCTCAGGGAGGACCCCGAGCCGTCGGAGGAGACGATCCGCGAGGGCCTGGAGGGCAACCTCTGCCGCTGCACCGGATACTGCAACATCGTGAGCGCCGTACGCAGGGGCGCCCAGGAGATGGGTCAGGCGGTGAGCACGCCATGACCGTCCAGGAAGTAGGGCGACCGCGTAAGCGCAAGGAGGATGCCCGGCTGCTGACGGGGCGCACCCAGTGGACGGACAACCTCACGCGCCCGGGCATGCTGCACGTGACGTTCCTGCGCAGCCCGATGGCGCACGCCAGGATCACCCGGGTCGACGTGTCGGGGGCACGCGGGATGCCGGGGGTGGTGGCGGCCTTCAGCGGCTCGGATCTCGCCGCGGAGCAGGGCAGCCTGCCGTGCGCGTGGCCGGTCACCGAGGACATCGTCATCCCGGATCACCCGCCGATGGCGCACTCCGAGGTGCGCTACGTCGGCGAGGCCGTGGCCTGTGTGATCGCGACCGACCGCTACCGCGCGGCCGACGCGCTGGAGGCGATCGAGGTCGACTACGAGCCGTTGCCGGCCGTGGTCGACATGACGCGGGCGCTCGAAGCGGACAGCCCGAAGGTGCACGAGGCGGGCAACAAGGCGTACGAGATGCAGGTCAACTTCGGTGACATCGAGGCCGCGTTCAGGGACGCGCCCGTCGTCATCGACCGGACCTTCGTCCAGCAGCGGCTCATCCCGAGCGCGATGGAGCCGCGGGCGATCCTGGCCGACACCGACGGCGAGTCGTTCACCCTGTGGACCTCCACGCAGATCCCGCACGTGTTGCGGGTCATGCTGGCCGTGGTCACCGGCATTCCGGAGCACCGGATCCGCGTGATCGCGCCCGACGTGGGCGGCGGGTTCGGCTCGAAGTTGCAGGTCACCGCGGAGGAGGTGCTCTGCCTGCTGCTGGCCCGCAGGCTGGGCAAGCCGGTCAAGTGGACCGAGTCCCGCTCCGAGGGCAACCTGACCGTGCACCACGGCCGGGACCAGCTCCAGCACGTCCGGGTGGCCGCCGACGCCGACGGGCGGCTGCGGGGGCTGCAGGTGCGCCTGCTGGCCGACATGGGCGCGTACCTGATGTTGCTCACGCCGGGCGTCCCGCTGCTGGGCGCGACCATGTGCAACGCGATCTACAAGATGGACGCGTACGAGTTCTCCTGCGCGGGCGTGTTCACCACCAAGATGCCCACGGACGCCTACCGGGGCGCGGGGCGTCCCGAGGCCACGTTCCTCATCGAGCGGATGATGGACGAGCTGGCGGCGGCGGTGCGGATGGACCCGCTGGAGGTGCGCAAGCGCAACTGGATCAGGCACGAGGAGTTCCCGTTCACCACGATCTCGGGCCTGACCTACGACTCGGGCAACTACGAGGCGGCCACGGACCGGGCGATGTCGATGTTCGGCTACGACAAGCTCCGGGCCGAGCAGGCCGACCGGCGTGACAGGGGCGACCCTGTGCAGCTCGGGATCGGCGTCAGCACGTACACGGAGATGTGCGGCCTGGCCCCCTCCCGGCTGCTCGCGGCGGCGAACTTCGGCGCCGGCGGCTGGGAGCACGGCTCGGTGCGCATGCTGGCCACCGGCAAGGTCGAGGTCATCACCGGCAGCTCGCCGCACGGGCAGGGCCATGTGACGTCGTGGAGCCAGATCGTGGCCGACGCGCTCGGCGTGCCGTTCGAGGACGTCGCGGTGCTGCATGGAGACACGGCGATCGCCCCCAAGGGCATGGACACCTACGGCTCGCGCTCCCTGGTCATCGGCGGTGTGGCGGTGCTCAAGGCGGCCGAGAAGGTCAGGGAGAAGGCTCGCAAGCTGGCCGCGTACATGCTGGAGTGCTCGCCCGACGACCTGGAGTTCGAGGACGGGGCGTTCAAGGTGCGGGGCACCGAGTCGAGCAAGACCATCCAGGAGCTGGCGTACGCGGCGTTCACCGCGCACGACCTGCCGGAAGGGGTGGAGGCGAGGCTCGACTCCGATGCCACGTTCGACCCGGAGAACTACTCCTTCCCGCACGGCACCCACCTGTGCGCGGTGGAGGTGGACACCGAGACGGGCAAGGCGCACATCCGCTCGTACGTGGCGGTGGACGACATCGGCAAGGTCGTCAACCCCATGATCGTCAACGGCCAGTTGCACGGCGGCATCGCGCAGGGCATCGCGCAGGCGCTGTTCGAGGAGGGCGTGTACGACTCCGAGGGCAACCTGGTGACCACCACCATGGCCGACTACCTGCTGCCGTCGGCCTCCGACCTGCCGAACTTCACCCTCGACAGGACCGAGTCCCCGGCGACCAGCAACCCGCTGGGCGCCAAGGGCGTCGGCGAGGCGGGCACGATCGCCTCGACCCCGGCCGTGGTGAACGCGATCGTGGACGCCCTGCGCCCGCGCGGCGTCCAGGACGTGCGGATGCCGTGCACGCCGGAACGCGTCTGGCGGGCCATCCAGTCCGCGGAAGGAGGGGGGCGATGATCCCCGCGCAGTTCGACTACGTACGCCCGGACTCGCTCGCGCAGGCGTGCCGGGAGCTCGAATCCGACGAGGACGCCAAGGTCCTGGCCGGCGGACAGTCGTTGCTGCCGCTGCTCCGGCTGCGGCTGGCCTACCCGTCGAAGCTGGTGGACGTCGGCCGGCTGGACGGGCTGAAGGGCGTGTCCGACCGCGGCGACCATGTCTTCATCGGCGCCATGACCACGCACGACGAGGTCATGCGCTCCCCCGTGGTGGACGCGGGCTGCCCCCTGCTGGCGCTGGCCACGGCCCAGGTGGCCGATCCGGCGATCAGGCACCGGGGCACGTTCGGCGGTTCGCTGGCCCACGCGGACCCGGCCGGTGACCTGCCGGCCGTGGTGCTGGCGCTGGAGGGGGTGTTCGTGGCCGCCTCGGCCCAGGGTGAGCGGGAGATCCCGGCCGCCGAGTTCTTCGTCGACTACCTGGAGTCGTCGCTGCGGCAGGGCGAGATCCTGGCCGGGGTGAAGATCCCGAAGCTGGGCGCGGGGTGGGGCTTCCACTACGAGAAGTTCCACACGACCGCGCAGGCGTGGGCGGTGGTCGGCGTGGCCGCGGCCGTCAGGCGCTCCAACGGTTCGATCGCCGAGGCCAGGATCGGGCTGACCTGCATGGGGCCGACGCCCCTGCGCGCCCGCGCCACCGAGGCGGCCCTGCAGGGCGCCGAGCTGGGAGACCAGGTACGCCAGGCTTGCCAGGAGGCGGCGGCCGGCACCTCCCCGCAGGCCGATCTGCATGCTCAGGCGGACTACCGCCGGCATCTGGCCAGGGTCCTGACCCATCGCGCGGTACGGGTGGCGGCCGGATCGCCCTGACTCTGTGACGGGGGCACCTCTTCCGAGGGGCCCCCGTCGCGGCATATGGTCACAGGCATCGGACAAGGAGCGAATCGATGGCGATGCGGTTCGAGCACGAGTTCACTGTTCCCGTAGCGATCGAGCAGGCCTGGGCCGTGCTGCTCGACGTCGAACGGGTCGCGCCGTGTCTACCCGGGGCGACGCTGGACATCTTCGAGGGCGATGAGTTCACCGGCAGGATGAAGGTCAAGGTCGGCCCGATCACGGTCACCTACCGGGGCTCTGCCAGGTTCGAGGACGTGGACAAGGACTCCTACTCGCTCAGCATCCAGGCGACGGGCAAGGAGGCCAGGGGTTCCGGCACGGCCGCCGCCACGGTCAAGGCGCGCATGCAGGAGCGTGACGAGGCCACGCTGGTGACCGTGGAGACGACGTTCAACGTGACGGGACGGCCCGCCCAGTTCGGGCGGGGGGTCATGGCCGAGGTCGGCGGCAAGCTGATCGAGAGGTTCGCCACCAACCTGGCCGCGTTGCTCTCCGAGTCCACGGTCGAGCCCACCCCCGTGCAGGGGCAGGGGCAGGAGGAGGAGCGGCATCTGAGCGCGGTGCCGGTGCCCGAGCAGCAGGACGCGCGCCCGGCGGGCACGCTGCGCACCTCGCGCACGCCCGACGAGGAGGCGCTCGACCTGCTGGAGATCGCCGGGCAACCGCTGCTGAAGCGGCTGGCGCCGATCGCGGGCATACTCGTGGGGCTGCTGATTCTCGCCTGGGTAATCCGTCGTCTTATGCGCTGATTTTCGGCAAATACTCCCTCAAGTCCGGACACTTCCCCCCTCGTGGGGGAAGTGCCATTCCCGCAGGCAGGACTATCTGGGGGGACGTGGGATGCCGGACTGCACCGTGGTCGTCATCACCTACAACGACGCGGACCGCCTGCCCAGGGCCGTGCGTTCCGTGCTCCGGCAGTCGTTGCGCGACCTCGAAGTGATCATCGCCGACGACGCGAGCACGGACGGCACGCCTCGGGTGGCACGACGGCTCGCGCAGGCCGATCCCCGGGTGCGCTATCTGCGCAGGCCGGTCAACAGCGGCGGATGCGGGGCGCCGCGCAACGACGGGATCGACGCGGCGACCTCCCCGTACGTCATGTTCCTCGACAGCGACGACGAGTTGCCCAGGCACGCGTGCAAGAGCCTGCTCGGCGAGATCGAGCGGACCGGGGCCGACTTCGTGGCGGGGCAGATCTCGCGGCTGCACGAGTCGAGCGGGCGGCTGCGGCCGTACTATCCGTCGTTGTTCGCCCGGCGGCGGGTGGTCGAGGACATCCGGGAGGAGCCCGAGCTGTTTCTCGACTCCTTCAGCACCAACAAGCTCTACGACGTCAGCCGGCTACGGGACAACAACCTGCGCTTCCCCGAGGACATCCACTACGAGGACCACGTCTTCGCGGCCGAGCTCTACGCGGTGGCGCGCAGGTTCGCGATCGTGCCCTGGGTGGTCTACCACTGGCACCGGGCGGAAGCGAACGACTCGATCTCGCTGCGCATCGACGACCTGGACAACGTGCGGCAGCGGGTGATCGCGGCGCGGCTGAGCGACGACCTGCTGCGCGAGCGCGGGGCCGCCGATCTGGTGCCGCACAGGCAGCACCGGTTCCTGCGCCAGGACCTGCGGGTCTACCTCAACCCGCTGCCCGAGCGGGACCTGGTGTGGGTCAAGGAGTTCGCCTCGGTGGTGCGGCCGTACCTGGAGGAGATCCCCGACGAGGTGTTCGAGCGCCTCGATCCGCTGGAACGGGTCTGCTGCCGGTTCATCCTGGACGACCGGATCGAGGACCTGCGGATGGCGGCCGGCTCGCTCACCGGGCAGCGGGCCGCGCCGCGGGCGGCCGTGCAGCTCGGCGGGCGGACCTACTGGGGCACGTCGGCCTCCCCCGACCTCGACATCACCAGGCTGCGCCTGGCGGAGCTGCCCTTCTCGGACTCCCGGCTGCGGCACGAGGTGGCGGCCCTGTCCACCGACGGCGGGCGGGTGCGGATGACCGTGCGCACCTACGACCCGTTCGGCGTGCTGCCGCCCGACTGGACGGCGTTCCTGAAACTCGGCAAGAAGCGGATCCCGATCGAGCCGGAGCCGTCGGACGAGGGCGGGTACGTCAGCCGGGTCACCTTCACGCCCTCGGGCAAGTGCGACCCGCGCATCGGGTTCACCAGGACCTCCGACGGACACACCACGACCGACCGGATCATCGCCGATCCGCGCACCGAGCCGATCGAGCTGCCCGGGGGCACGATCAGGACCGAGGGGTACGCCGCCTACCTGTGCGTGCGGTCCGGCTCCGCCGCCAAGTCGCGGTGGCGGCGGATGGTGAAGCGGCTCAGCACGCAGAAGACCAAGTTGCGGGCGTACAAGGTGCTGATCAGAGTGCTGCCGCGCCGGAGAAACCTGGCGCTGTTCGAGTCGGACGTCGGCAAGGGCTACAGCGGCAGCCCGCGGGCCATCTACGAGGAGCTGCGGCGGCGTGGGCTGCCGATCGAGGTGGTCTGGTCGGTGGCCAAGGGGCGCAAGAACTTCCCCTCCGGCGTACGCCTCGTGCGCAGGGGGAGCTGGCGTTACGTCTACACGATGGCCAGGGCCGGGATCTGGGTGGACAGCCACGGGTTCCCGCTGGACTATCCCAAGCCCCGGGGCACCCGCTACCTGCAGACGTGGCACGGGCAGGGGATCAAGTCGATCGGCTTCGACGCGCCCGACCTGCGTGGCGACTTCGACGAACCGAGGGCGCGGTGGCGGGCGGCCGTCGCGCGGTGGGACGCGCTGGTGTCGCCGAGCGCGGAGTTCTCGCGGGTGTTCCTGCCGTCGAACGGGTACTCGGGCAAGGTGTACCGGTGCGGGACGCCCCGGTGCGACGCGCTCGTCCGGGCTGAGCCGTCTCGTGAGGTGTTGCGGCGGCTGGAGGTGCCACCCGGGCGACAGGTCCTGCTTTATGCGCCTACTTATCGGGATAGCGCGAAGAAGAGCGGCAGGTCCATCCGGGTGGATCTGGAGCTCCTGGCCGAGGAGCTGGCCGACGACTGGGTGGTGCTGCTGCGTACGCATCCGGTCGAGCGCTACACCCCGCCCGAGCACCTCAGGCACTTCGTCCGAGCCGCCGGGTCGTACCCGGAGATCAACGACCTGATGCTGGCCTCCGATGCGCTGCTGACCGACTACTCCTCCGTCATGTGCGACTACGCGCTGACCGGCAAGCCGATGATCTTCTTCATCGACGACTGGGACGACTACCGGCTCTCCGAGCGCGGCGTCTACCACGACCTGCCGGCCATCGCCCCCGGGCCGTGCGTCACGACGACCGAGGACCTGGTGACCGTCCTGCGTGACCTGCCCGCCCTGCACGAGTCCCACGCCCAGCGGTACGCGGCCTTCCACGACCTGTGGTGCGCCGACGAACACGGCGACGCCTCAGCCATGATCGTGACGGACTTCTTCGAGGAGGCCCGATGAGCGTCGTCTTCACCTGCCTGGACGCCGACACGCTCGGAGGCATCCAGCAGGTCACCCACACCCTCGCCCAGGGACTGGCCGGGCGCGGGCACGAGGTGCACGTGATCGGCCTGCGCCGCTCCCCCGCGCCGTTCCGGTACGTGCAGCGGCCCCTCTACCACCAGCACGTGATCGGCCGCCCGGCGGAGAACGCCCTGGCCCGCAGGCTCGCCAACGGGCGGCTGAAGCGGCTGTTCGCCGACGTCAGGCCCGGCTACGCGATCATGACGTCGCCGTCCGTGGTGGCCCGCGTGTCGGCGCTGCTGCCGGCCGCGTTCCGGCCGATCGGGCAGTACCACGGCTCCTACGACCACGCCCGCGGCTGCTGGCACCTGGCCTCGATCCGGCGCCACTACCCCGCGCTGGACCAGGCGATCTTCCTCAGCGAGGACGACGCCTGGCAGTTCTCCGAGCACGCGCTGCTGCCCAACGCCCGCGCGCTACCGAACCCGCTGGCGGAGTGGCCCGCGGAGATGTCGGTGCTGGAGACGCCGCGGGTGCTCGGGGTGGGCCGGTTGGAAGGGGTCAAGCGGTTCGACCGGCTGATCAGCGCGTTCGCCCGCTCGGACGCGCCGCCCCCGTGGGAACTGCACCTCATCGGGGACGGCGCCGAACTGGACCGGCTCCGCGCGCACGCCTCGCATGAAGGCGTGGCCGACCGCGTGGTGTTCAGGGGGCTGGTGCCGGCCGCGGCGATGCCCGCCGAATACCTCGCCGCCTCGATCCTGGGCCTGACCAGCGAACACGAGGGCCTGCCCGTCGTGCTGCTGGAGTCGGGGGCGCACGGGGTGCCGTCGGTGGCCTTCGACGTGTCGGGCGGCGTGCGCTCGACGGGTCCTGTGCTGGTGCCGCCCGGCGACGTGGACGCCTTCGCCGCCGAACTGGGGCGGCTGATGGGCGACGAGGAGGAGCGCCGCCGCCTCGGCGCGGACGCCCGCGCCCGCACCGAGGCCTTCCGTCTGGATCACGTCCTGGACCGCTGGGAGCAGATGTTCGCCCACCTGGACCGCTGAGCCCTTCCCCAGAGGGTTCAGACGGGCTCGGTGAGTTCCTTGCGCTGTTGCGGCACCCCAGCGAGGGAGCGCTGGCGGGTGGTGAGCAGGGCGCCCACCGGACTGGGCTCGCGCAGCCGGTTGAGGCGGTCGCGCATGCTCTTGCGCATGCGGCTGGCCTTACGCTTCTGCATCGTCTTCTGGCAGGCGATGACGTGCTCCTTGGTCGGCTTGGGAGCGCCCGTCAGCTCGTACCCCATGGACTCCAGCCGATCGCCGAGCATGTGCTCGCACAGCGCGATCTCCCAGTCGTCCAGCCGGTTCGCCCAGCTCCCGACGCGGCTGCGGGTGACCTCGCGGTGGGTGTTGCTGTGCCAGACCTTGTGCTGCGGCACCGCCATGCTGGCCGCCTCGCGCGGCGAGATCATGGACGGCGAGAACTCCTCGTCCAGGAAGTGGCAGAGCTTCTTCAGCTCGGTCATCGGATCGTCGGTGAGGTCCTCGTAACGCAGTTCGAAGTACGTCTCCGCGTCCAGCGTGCGCTTGAGCCGCCCGCCCGCGTCAATGGCCTCGGCCCAGGTGGAGACCGCGTGGAAGGAGTCCAGGGTGTACCAGGGCATCTCCTTCAGCGAGGCCACGCAGTCGCGGCCGTCCCTGATGAGGTGGACGAACTGGGCGTCGGGAAAGAGCCGCAGCAGCAGGTCCACCTGCTTGACGTAGCTGGGCCGCTTGTCGCCCCAGCGGGCCTTGTCGAAGCGGTCGGCGTACATGCGGAAGGCCGTCCCGATCACCGAGCCCAGCGAGCCGGGCCCCTCGACGGCCTGCCGGACGAACTCGTCCTTGTCGATCTTGAGCTCGCGGAACTTCGTGCTGCGGTCGGTCGCGATCCACTGCGCCAGAGCGTGGCGGCGCTGGTCGATCCGCAGGTCGCCCCACGTGCGACGGCGGTAATAAGCGGGAACGAGGAAGCGCGTCTCCGGAGGCACCGCCATGTGGGGGTGCGAGTGGAGCATGAGCTGGAGCATCGTGGTGCCGGACCGCGGGCATCCGATGACGAAGACTGGTCGGTCTGACATGTCGTACTAACCCCCGAAAACTTAGACGAGAACGTGCTCTCGGCTCTCCTGAGAGGAGCCCACGCCGTGCCTGCGTGTGAAGAGCCACATCCGGTAGACCAGGAAGACCTCGTTGAGGAGCAGCAGAGCTCCCGACGACACGGCGAGCGGGATCAGCGCCCATGCCCCCGCAAGGGGCGCGATCACGAACACCGCCGCGTGGAACTCGATACCGCTCACCAGGTGCGAGCGCACCCGGCGGCGGGCCAGGAACCTGTTGAGCCGCCTGAAGAAGCGGAAGACGCGTGACCGGGGCGCCCGCCCCAGCGACTCCGGCTCCAGCGGGCCCGCCAGCAGCGGGTCCACCTCCTCCGGCTCCGGGTCCTGCCGCTCCTCCCTGACGGCGTCGCGCACACGCTTCATCTGCGGGGCGTTGACGTACCTGAACAGGTCCAGGACGGCGACCGCCGCGCCGAGCACGATGTAGCGCACATCGCCGGTCAGCGTGTACTGCCCGTACGCCAGTCCCCCGGCGCACAGGACCACCCTGATCCGGTCCCCCACGTAGTCGAGCCAGAGGCCGAAGGGCGTGCCTGTGCCCTTGAGCCTGGCTATTTTGCCGTCCACGCAGTCGATCATGAAGCTCAGATAGAAGAAGCCGGCGCCCGCTATGAGCTGGTTCAGTCCGAAACAGACGGCCGACACCAGGCCGAGGACCAGCGAGAACACGGTGAGCCCATTGGGCGTCAGCCGGGTGTGGTTGGCGACGGGAAGGGCGACCCGGCAGGCGACCGGGTCCACGAAATACACGGTCCACCAGGAGTCTCTCCGCTTGCGTGTCTCGTGGACGTCATCGAGCGAATAGGTCCTCATGGATCCCAGCATGACCACGCGCCGCGCCCGAACGATTACTGTCTGGAACTACTGGGTGATGTCCATGCCGCTTCTTGACCAACGCTCCACCGAAAACCGCCACGCGCCGTTGGCGTCCCCGTCCCGGCACCAGCCCTTGAACACCAGGCCGCGCAGCTCGGCCCGGATCCCGAGCCGCCAGGGCCCTTCTCCGTCGAGGAGGGCGGGGTCGATGGTCGCCACCACGCCGTGCCTGCCCTTGCGCCGCGTCTCCAGGGGGATGCGGCGGCGGCCGTCGCTGAGCCAGAGGCCGACCTTGGGGACCTTGCGGTCGACGCGGTGGATGGCCACGTGCGCGCGCAGGCGGTACGCGGCGCCGGTCCACTCGCACTCGTCCACCTTGGCGATCAGTTTGAGCTCGTCGCGGGCGTCGAACACCTCGTCGGGGATGCGCAGGCGTCGGTCGCGGAAGAAGGGGTAGTCGCCGTACCAGTTGGTGGTACGCCAGCCGCGCGGCACCACGCGGGTCACGTCCTCGCGGCCGCGCCGGAACTCGCGCACGCTCCGCAGCTCCTCGGTCAGGCCGCGCCTGAGCAGGTGCACCTCCAGGCGGCGCAGTGACGACGCGGCGGCCAGCACGTGCGGCCCCAGCTCGGCCAGCCAGGAGCGGCCCAGCTCCAGCAGCGGCTCCCGCTCATCGGCGCGCTCCTCCGCGCAGCGCTCCAGCGCCTGGAACAGGAACAGGGTGTCCTTCTCCAGCACGAGGGCGTCGAACCCGTCGAGCAACTCCGGCGCCCGCTCGTCGAGGAACCCGCGCACCGCCCGGATGGCCGCCAGCCGTTCCCGCAGGTTGGGCAGCTCGGAGCGGCGCTGCGTGATCGAGGTCTCCCCCTCCTCGCGCTTGCGCCAGTGGTAGACCACCTCGCCCAGCATGTCCACGCCGGTGGCCAGCACGTGGGCCTGCATGGCGACGGGCACGTCCTCGTAGATGCCGGCGGGGAAGCGCAGCCCCGCGCGCTCCCAGAAGTCGCGCCGGTAGACCTTGTTCCACACGGTGCGGTCCCTGATCAGCACCTGCTTGTCGGTGATGTGGGTGCACAACTGCGGCCGCCTGAACACCTTCTCGTGCAGGATCGACTCCTCCAGCTCGCCGTCCACCAGCCGCCGTACCGCGCCGCACGCGAGCTCGGAGCCGGTCTCGGCGAGCTTGCCGACGAGCAGCTCGTACGCCTCAGGCGGCACCACGTCATCGCTGTCCGCGAAGGCCAGGTAGGTGCCGCGGGCCTGCCTGATCCCCTGGTTGCGGGCGGGCCCCGGCCCCAGGTTGCGCTGGCCGATCAGCACGAAACGGCCGTCCCTGGCGGCGAAGTCCTCGGCGACGCGCCGGCTGCCGTCCACGGAGCCGTCGTCCACCAGGATCACCTCGATGTCCTCCAGCGTCTGGGCGGCCAGCGATTTCAGGCACTCGGTGATGTACGGCTCCACGTTGTAGAACGGGACGACGACGCTGAGCAGGGGGATCATGCCGGTTTCGCTCCTTGGCTAGGTACGGGCTTCGAGGGCAGCATGCCTGGGCCGCCAGATGGATTCCCCGTCCGATGGCTGTCCCTGATGAGCTCTTTACCGGACGCGTAATCCGCTACGTTGTGAAATGGATCGCGCACGCATAGTAGGGAGAGCCGGTGCTCAGAGACGTCCGCGACGATGATCTGCCCGTTATGCGCCAGTGGCGCAACCACCCGCGCGTGCGCGGCGTCAGCTTCACCACGCACGAGATCGGGGCCGACGAGCACGCCCGCTGGTGGGCGGCCACCAGCGCCGACGCGAGCAGGCGGGTGCTGATCTACGACCACGACGGGACCGCCGCCGGGGTGGTGACCTACGCCGACCTGTCGCCGGAGAGCGCCCTCTGGGGCTACTACCTCGACCTGGACGGCCTGGAACGGTCGGGGACGCTGCTGCGGGCCTGGGCCGGGCTGGAGCGGGCGGCCATCGAGCACGCCTTCGGGCCGCTCGGGCTGTCGGTCCTGCGCGGTGAGCTGCTGGCCGCCAACGTCCCGGTCATGCTGCTGCACCGGCGCTTCGGGTTCGTGGAGGTGGGGGTGCACCGGCGCGACGTGGACGGGATGCCGCGCGACGTCGTGACCATCGAGCTGAGGAGGGAACACACGTGATCATCATCGGGGGGCGGGCGATCGGGCCCGGCCATCCGCCGTTCGTCGTCGCCGAGTTGTCCGGCAACCACAACGGCAGCCTGGAGCGGGCGCTGGCCATCGTGGACGCGGTGGCCGAGGCCGGGGCGCACGCGCTCAAACTGCAGACCTACACGCCCGACACGCTGACCGTCGACTGCGACGGGCCCGGGTTCCGGCTGGGCGACGAGCACGAGTTGTGGGGCGGGGAGACCCTCTACCGGCTCTTCCAGCGTGCCCACACGCCGTGGGAGTGGCACGAGCCGATCTTCGAGCGGGCCCGCGAGCGGGGGCTGGTCGCCTTCTCGGCGCCGTTCGACCCGACGGCGGTGGAGTTGCTGGAGAAGCTGGGCGTGCCCGCGTACAAGATCGCCTCTTCGGAGATCGTGGACCTGCCCCTGATCCGGCTCGCCGCCGCCACCGGCAAGCCGGTGATCATCTCCACCGGCATGGCCACGATCTCGGAGATCGAGGCCGCCGTGTCGGCCGCCCGCGAGGCCGGGTGCACGCAGCTCGCCGTGTTGTCCTGCACGGCCTCCTATCCCGCCGACCCCTCGGAGAGCAACCTGCGTTCGCTGCCGCTGCTGGCCGCGCTCACGGGCGAGGTCGTGGGCCTGTCCGACCACACGCCGGGGCTCGGGGCCGCGCTGGCGTCCGTGGCGCTGGGGGCCTGCCTGATCGAGAAGCACGTCACCCTGTCCCGCGCCGACGGCGGCGTCGACGCGGCCTTCTCGCTGGAGCCCGCCGAGCTGGCGGCGCTGGTGGTGGAGAGCGAGCGGGCCTGGCGCTCGCTGGGCAATGTGGCGATCGGGCCGCGGCCGTCGGAGCAGGAGGGGCTGCGCTTCCGTCGCTCCCTCTACGTGGTGCGCGAGGTGAAGGCGGGCGACCCGGTCACGCCGGGCAACGTCCGCTCGATCCGCCCTTCGGGTGGCCTGTCCCCCGACGCCGCCGGTGAGGTGATGGGGCGGCGCTTCGCCAAGGACGTGCCCTTCGGCACCCCGCTCACCTGGGACCTGATCTAGCGGAGCAGGGCGTCGGCGACCCGTTCCCTGCCCTTGCCGTCCACCAGCCCGCCGCCCCGCCTCCCGTGCTCCTCGCGGGCGGCGGGGTCGGCGAGCAGCCTGGCCAGCACGCCGACCGCCTCCTCGTCGGCCGCCCGCCCGAGCCCGGCCGCCACCCCCCGCCCCACCAGCTCCTCGTACCCGATGAGCTGGTTGTCCGCCACCCAGCTCAACGCCGTCGGCACACCGAGGTAGAGAAGTTCCCAGATCGCCGAACCGGCCGCGGTGACCACCAGATCGGCCCGCGCCATCAACTCGGGCAGCCGATCCGTCGGCGGGATCACCGTGATCGACCCACCGGCCTCGAACCGCGCCGGACTGACGACCGTGCCCCGGAAGGGCCGCCCGGTGGCGCTGAGCGCTCGCGCCCAGGCGGGGGCGACGCCGGCGCTGTCCGTACCGCCGAAGAAGCACAACACGTGCGGCACCGCACCCCCGCGCGGGGCCCGCCGGCGATCGCGCACGCTGTCGCGCAGCAGCACGTAGCGGGCGCCCGCCAGCCACCGCGGCCCCCTGCCCCGCGCGCCGAGGTTCTGGTCGAGGTAGAGGTTGGCCTCCTGGCCCAGCGGGTCGCCGTCCACGATCGCCAGCACCCTCAGCCCGGCCTCCCTGAGCACCGCCCCGGTCTCCGGCGGCAGCTCGTAGGAGTCCAGCACCACGGCGTCCAGCCGCAGCTCACCCGCCAGCGCCGCCAGCCGGCCCGGCGCCACGGGCGCGGGCACCAGCCGGAACCCGCGCTCGCGAAGCTGCGCCCGCGCCCACGGCGAGCCGCGCACCTCACCGAGGAAGACCACCTCGACGCCCCGCGCGCACAACTCCTCCGCCAGGGCCACGCATCGCACCAGATGCCCGACCCCGCTCTTCGCCCCGGCATCGCAACGCAAGCCCACCCTGCCGGTCACGCGTCCTGGAGGGCCTTCTGCCGCACGTGGGCGTTGAGCCCGCAGACCTCGGGCCGCTCACGCAGCCAGCCCACCAGCGTCGCGAACGGCAGGCACCGGTCGCCCAGGGAGCCGACGACGGCGGAGAGCAGCCGCCAGTCGTCCTCGGTGTCGAGCGTGACCCGCAGGTCGTCGGCCGCGGGCCGGTAGGCCAGCCCGAGCAGCCGCGCGTCACCCGGGTGCTCATAGACGTAGGAGGTCACGTGGGTGCGGTGGAACCCGGTCGCCTCCTCGTCGGCCCGGACGAGCGCGGCCCGCCCGGCGATCTCCACGTCGAGCCCGCGCGGCAGCGTACGCGCCAGGCTCGTGCTCAGGTAGCCGAGCCCGGGCACGGCGCGGAAGACCAGCGCCGCCTCCCTGATCACGGCCGGGTCCAGCAGCGGGCAGTCGGCCGTGAACCGCATGACCGCGTCCCACCGCCGCCCCGCCAGCGCCTGCGTGAACCGGGTCAGCACGTCGTCCACCGGCCCCCGGTGCCAGGCCACGCCGAGCCGGCGGCATTCGTCCACCACCGCGTCGTCGATCCGCTCGGCCGTGGTGGCCACGATGAGGTCGTCGAGCGCCCCCGCCTCCCGCGCGGCACGCACCACCCACCCCAGCACGGAGCGCCCGCCCAGCTCTCTCAGCACCTTTCCCGGCAGACGCGTTGAGCCCATGCGAGCCTGAACAATTCCGACAATACGCACCGAAGCCCCATTCCCCCGTGTGACTCTGAGTCGTCGTGCGATCGCGCTATGCTACAGCCTGCCACGACGACTACAGCGCGTAAGCGCGATTCAGGGGGCCACGTGAGCATTCTCAGTGGATCGTCGATTCTGATCACCGGAGGAACGGGGTCCTTCGGCAAGGCGTTCATCCGCCACGCGCTCGACTCGCTCGGGGTCCGCCGCCTGGTGGTCTTCTCCCGCGACGAGCTCAAGCAGTACGAGACGAGGCAGCTCTTCAACGACGACGAGCGGCTGCGCTGGTTCATCGGCGACGTACGCGACCGCGACCGCCTGACCCGCGCCATGCACGCCATCGACTACGTGGTCCACGCGGCGGCGCTCAAGCAGGTCGACACCGCCGAGTACAACCCGTTCGAGTACGTCCGCACCAACGTCGCCGGCTCCCAGAACGTCGTGGAGGCCGCCATCGACTGCGGCGTGCGCAAGGTCGTCGCGCTCTCCACGGACAAGGCGTCGAGCCCGATCAACCTGTACGGCGCCACGAAACTGGTCGCCGACAAGCTGTTCGTCTCGGCCAACCACTACGCCGCCGCCCACGAGACCCGCTTCTCCGTCGTCCGCTACGGCAACGTCGTCGGCAGCAGGGGCTCGGTCATCCCGCTGTTCCAGCGCCTGGCCGAGCAGGGCGGCAGCCTGCCGATCACCGACAAGCGCATGACCAGGTTCTGGATCACGCTGGAGCAGGCGGTCAGGTTCGTGGTGGACTCCTTCGACCTGATGCAGGGCGGCGAGCTCTACGTGCCGCGCATCCCCAGCATGCGCATCACCGACCTGGCCGAGGCCCTGGCCCCGGACAGCTCGATCTACGAGATCGGCGTCCGGCCGGGCGAGAAGCTGCACGAGGAGATGATCGGCCCCGACGACGGCCGCAGGGCGCTGCGCCTCGAAGACCGCTACGTGGTCCAGCCGACGATCGCGACCTGGGGCTACGCGCCGCCGGGCACCGGCGAGCAACTGCCCGAGGGCTTCTCCTACCGCTCCGACACCAACGACAAGTGGCTCTCGGTCGACGACCTGCGCGCCATGGTGACCAGCTGATGCTCCCCTACGGGCGTCAGTCGATCGAGGAGTCCGACGTCGAGGCGGTCGCCGACGTGCTGCGCGGCGACTGGCTGACGACCGGGCCCGCGGTCGGCCTGTTCGAGGCCGAGCTGGCCAGGTGGACGGGCGGCGTGCCCTGCGTGTCGGTCACGTCGGGCACCGCCGCGCTGCACGTCGCCTACGTGGCGGCCGAGATCGGGGCGGGCGACGAGGTGATCACCTCGCCGCTCACGTTCGTGGCCACGGCCGCCACGGCGGTGCTGCTCGGCGCGCGGGTGGTCTTCGCCGACGTGCAGCCCGACACCGGCAACCTCGACCCCGACGCCGCCGCCGCGCTGGTCAACGGCAGGACGCGGGCGGTCACGGCGGTGGACTACGCGGGCCATCCGGCCGACTACGACGAACTGCGCGAGGTCGCGGAGCGGGCCGGGGCGGTGCTGGTGGCCGACGCGGCGCACTCGATCGGGGCGGCGTACAAGGACCGGCCGGTGGGGGCGCTGGCCGACCTGACCACGTTCTCGTTCTTCCCGACCAAGACCGTGACGACGGCGGAGGGCGGCGCGGTGGCGGCGGCCGACCCCGAGCGGTTCAGGCGGGCCGCCCGCTTCATGAACCACGGCCTGGTCAGGAACCCCGCCGAGCAGCGCAGCCCGTTCGAGGGCGGCTGGCACCAGGAGGTGCACGAGTTCGGGCTCAACTACCGGCTGCCCGACGTGTTGTGCGCGCTCGGCGTCAGCCAGCTCCGGCGGCTCGGGGGCTTCCGCGAGCGGCGCGCCGAGCTGGTGGCCCGCTACCACACGCTGCTGCGCGACGTGCCGGGGCTGACGCTGCCGGCCCAGCGCGCCTACGTGCGGCCGAGCTGGCACCTCTACCCCGTCAGGGTCCACGACGGGCGCCGGCGCGAGGTCTACGAACGCATGCGGGCGGCCGGCATCGGCGTGCAGGTCAACTACCTGCCCGCCTACTGGCACCCGGCGTTCGAGGACCTCGGCTACCGGCGTGGCCTCTGCCCCAGGGCAGAGGCCTACTACGCCGAGGAGTTGTCGCTGCCGTTGTTCCCCGGCCTGACCGACAGGCAGCAGGAGCAGGTCGTGGAGACGCTGACAGGGATCATGGGCTGAGGCCCCTCAGCGCTCCGCGAGCAGCAGGCAGCCGTCCTCACCCCGGTCGATGAGGAAGCGCCGCTCGGCCACGGTCGCGACCTCCCGCTGCCTCGTGCGTACCAAGGGGCGGATGGCCGTGCCCTGGTCGATGACCACCTCCCACCACGACTCGTGGCCGACGCACTCGTCGATGTCGGCCAGCGGCACGCGCACACGGAAGTCCTGGCCGGCCAGCTCCACCGGGAAGTACATCTCCTCGCCGTCGTTCCTGCGGCGCAGCCTGAGCACCGGCTCGCCGTCGCCGACGTCGTCGATCTCCCCCGAGAACACCAGGTCGCCGCCGTCCACGCGGTACTCGCCGATGATCGCCTGGGCCGTGCGTACGCGCAGGCCCCAGGCGCCCTTCGAGCTGCGTACCGGCACCAGCCACACTCCTGACCTGCGGCGCGGCGCCGGGATCAGCGGCGGCAACCAGCGCGGCCCCGCGACCCTGCCGTCCAGCCGCAGCCCGTGGCCGCGCAACCGCACGCACAGGTCCCAGTGGCCGTGCCTGGCCAGCCGCGCCCGCGACAGAGCGCCGGGGTCGAACGCGAACCTGAACGGGAACGCGTGCTCAGGCAGCCGCCCGCCGTCCTCCTGCTCGACGCTCTCCCACGTCGGCGTGCTCTCCTCCTCCGACAGGTGCACGGTCTCGCCGGTCCCGCGCTCCTCCAGCCAGATCCGCACGCGCACGCGCCGCAGCTCACCCACGTCGAACGTGCCCACGCCCACCCGCCCCGAGCCGTGCAACACGCCGTCGCGCCAGTCGAGGCTCACCAGCCGCGCCTGCAGGGTCAGCTCGCCGGAGACCTCCGACAGGTGGCCGGGCAGCGACGGGTGCCGGCCGTACCAACGCTTGCGCAGCAGCCCGGCGGAGCCCACCTTGGGGCGCAGGTGCCCCTCCCTGGCCTGGGCGAAGACGCCCGCCAGCTCCTCCAGCCTGCGCTGGTGCAGCAGGTGGACCAGGACGCGGTGCTCGAACGGGATGCTCTGCCAGGCCTCGCGCGACACGCCGTCGAGGTAGCGCACGGCCAGATCCACCAGGCTCGGGTCCGCCGCGGGACCCATGGCGGACATGGCCTCGACGGCGACGCCCATGTCGATGTCGAGGGTGTCGCGGTCGAAGTCGGGCTTGAGCTTCGGAGCGCCGCGGGCGAGCAGGTCGGCGGTCTGGAGCACCGACAGCAGGCGGTCGCGCAGGTTGCCCGGCTCCAGGCGGCGCTGGGTGATCGACTCGCCCGGCTCGTCGCGCTGCCGCCAGTGGTAGACCACCCTGGCCAGCACGTCCACAGAACCCGCGTCCACGTGGGCGGCCATGGCGACGGGCTGGTCCTCGTACATGCGCTCGGGGAAACTCAGGCCGAGGTCGTCCCAGAAGGAACGGCGGTAGACCTTGTTCCACAACATGCGGTCGCGGATCAGCAGCGGGTGCCTGGTGATGTGGGTACGTTTGGCCGGCCTGGCGAACGCCTCCCGGTGCGCCCACGAAGGGATGAGCAGGTTGCGGTAGAGCCGCATGACGTTTCCGCAGGCCAGGTCGGAGCCGGTGGCCTCCAGCGAGGTCACCAGCCGCTTGAACGCGTCGGGCGGCACCGTGTCGTCGCCGTCCACGAAGGCCAGGTAGTCGCCGCCCGCGAGACCCACTCCGACGTTGCGGGCGTGGCCCACCCCGTGATTGTCCTGCCTGACGAGGGTGATGCGCGGGTCTCCCCTCGACTCCACGACGGCGGCGCCCTCGTCGCCGCTGCCGTCGTCCACGCAGATCACCTCCAGGTCCGCCAGCGACTGGGCGGAGATGGAGTCAAGGCAGGGTCCGATGTACTTCTCGACGTTGTGGAACGGGACGATCACCGAAAGAACCGGCACGTGCACTCCTCATCGTTTCGTCAGCCGGACAGCAGACGTATGACGCGGCGGGCCACCTTGCGGGGGCGGGCCAACCGGCGGGAGAGGCGATATCCGAGCGTCCTGCGGTAGGCGGTGGCCTTGCGCTGCGTCCTGCGCAACTTCGCCTTGGCCCGCACCAGCTCGCGCTCGCGGTAGGACAACTTGGTCTCCAGGCGGGAGATCCTGGCCAGCGCCGCCGTGAGCTGGTCGGCCAGCCGGTCGCGGGCCCCCAGCAGGTCGCGGTACGTCGGGGCGTGCTCCGCCAGCTCGGCGGGCTGGCCCAGCTCGGCGTCGAGCTTGCGGGCCCGGTCGAGGTCGCCAGGGTCGCACGCCCGCCCGGCCATGCCGCACAGGGTCAGCGTGAGCTGGTCGGCCTCCAGCGGCCACGGCCACGGGTGATGATGGCCGGCCGCCAGCAGCCTGACCGCGAAACGCCACAGGATCCGGCAGAGCACGACATGGGGCTCGGGTTGCGTGGCCGGGCCCCATGGAGGGTTGACCGCGGCGAACCGCTCACCGTCGAAGACCAGGCTGTCGGTCGCGGCCGACACATCCCCGCCCGTCTCCAGCCAGTCGGCCAGGTCGGAGAGCAGATCGCGGACCGTCATGACGTCCTCGCGGGCGCACGCCTCGACGAGGATCTCCTCCACCACCCGGCCCGCCGGGATCGGGTGTTCCTCGCCTCCCGGCAGGCGCCTGGTGCCCGCGGGGGTGAGCTCGTACAGGGCCGGGCCCTCCTCGATGAGGCCCAGCGGCAGCTCCACCGCGGGTACGGAGTCCGTCGCGCGCGGCGCGCGGGTCGCCACCGCCAGCCACATCGGGGCCAGCTCCTCGCCCAGGCGGTGCCGGAACACCAGCCGGGTCAGCCGCAGCGGGTCGGCCACCAGCATCCGGTCGCCGCCCTTCGCGCTCAGCGGGAACGTCAGCGCCTCCGGCAGGTCGAACGTCAGCGCCTCCCTGGACAACAACGACCGCGGCGCCTGCCTGTCGGGGTAGGCCGCGTAGCAACGCTGCACGCTCAGCCCCGCCGACTCCAGCCCGAGGTCGAGCGCCTCCGGGCCGCCGGGGTAGCTCGGGTCGAAGCCGTGCGGGGCCCACTGGTCGTCGGCGCATTCCCGGTCCGCGGGCCTGGCCTCGATGAACCGGTCCACGCCCAGGTCGTTGCGTACGCCGAGGACCAGCCGGCCACCGGGCGCGACCAGGTCGCCCAGCGCTCCCAGCGACTCGCTCCAGGCCGCCGCAGGGGCCTCAGCGGAGTGTGTGCGCAGCAGCCCGTCGAGCGCCAGCACCAGGTCGTACGGCTCGTCCGCGTCGAGCATCTCCAGCCGCCCGCAGAACACCGCGAGCCCCGGATGCCGCTCCCCCAGCGCGCAGGCGTCAGGGTAGGAGCGCAGCAGCACGGCGGCCGACGGGGCCCGCATGACCACCTCGTCCACCAGCACCCGCGGATGCGGCCCGACCAGCAGCACCCTGCCGCTCTCCGGGATCATCCTCCTGACCAGCTCCAGCGCCGCCCCGCGCCAGTCCGTGACGCCGCCCATGCCGGACGCGTCGGACCACAACAACATCTCCCCGCCGATCAACCGAACGTTCTCGGGCGCCTCATCACTCACGCGCATGTTCATGGCCTCACTTCGCGAGGCTGGCTCGGTCGCCATATGCCGCCGCCTTCCCCCGCTCTGGTCGCTTCGCTCCCGCCGCTCCTCCAGGCGACGGCACTCCCTCACGCACCCGCTTCCATCCGAACATTCGCCGTAGCTCCTCCGGTGTCGCCTGATAGTCGAATCCCAGCTCACGATGCGCCGCCTCGGCCGCCAGGTCGGGATCCACGCGCGTGCCGTGCAGCTCGGGCCAGAGCCGCAGGCGGCGTGCCGTGCCGCCGTACTCGGGGCGTTCGTCCTCGTACTGCATCGGGTCCCCGTAGACCGCCAGCTCGCACCCCACCGAGGCGCCGTAGAACAGCGCGCTGCCGAGCCTGTTGGAGGCCACCCTGCGGTGGCGCCGCAACTCGACCAGCTGCTTGCGCAGGAAGTCGCGGCCCTTGCCCTCCCAGCGGGATCCGCGATCGCCATGACAGATGACCCGGAATCCCCTCGATTCATACGCTTGCCGAATGTCCGGATTTGCGAATTCCAGCCAATAAAGGCAGACCGTGACCGGACCAGTCTCGACATTTCGGATTTCGTCGGCGAGTCGGGCGTGGTCGCCACTGACGGAGAACTTTTCCCAGCCATGAAAGGGATACCAGATCGTACCCTCGCGATCCGGTCTGACGCCCAGCTCAGGCTCAAGGTAAAGAAGGTAGATCCACGGGGCGCCGACCAGGTAATGACCCCTGCGGCCCATCGACCAACCCCGGCGGCGCAGCACGTCCGACCAGACGAAACGGGGGTAACCGGGGCTGCACCAGTGGTCGTTCGGGGGAAATCCGTGGAGATAGTTCCATCCGTGCTGGAGGAAACCTTGAATGCGCTTTGGCGCCTCGTCAGGAAGGCCGCAGTATCGGCCGAGTATGCGGGAGTGCCCGTACCAGTGATTGGATTCGTCCATCATTCCCCCCGTACGGTTGGCGTGTCCCATCCGACATTCCCAGCCCCCCACACGGGTCACGCCTCGTTATACGCTTCCATTACTCAGGACGGGGCCTTGATTTCTCCTGCCGCGCGATTGCCGCTACACTTCGTCATGGCTTGAGGACAGAGAGTGAGTGATCATGAGTCATCTCGATCGCCTGCGGGCCGTCTTCCGCATGGCGCTCAACCTGCCGCCCGACGCCGATGTCGACGGTCTCGAATACCGTGCCATCCCGCAGTGGGACTCCCTGGCCCACATGGCGCTGATCGCGGCGATGGAGGACGAGTTCTCCGTCATGATCGACACCGACGAAATGATCGACATGAGCTCGTTCGCCAAGGCGGCCGCGCTGCTGGAGAAGCATGGCATCGGCGCTGCCGCCATCTGACCGCGAAGATCCCGCCGCCGACGACCTGGCCTGCCTCCCCGAGCCCAGGGTCGCGCTGGTCACCGGCTCGACCAGGGGCATCGGCCGGGCCGTGGCCGGCACGCTGGCCGCGCCCGGCCCACATGGCGGCTACGTCGCCGTGCTGCACGGCCGCGACGAGGAGCGGGCCGCGAAGGCGGCGGCCGAGGTCGCGGCCGAGACCGGCGGCACGACCGACTCGGTCCACGGCGACGTGAGCGACCACGGGCAGGTCTCGGCCATGATGCGGCGGATCTACCAGCGGCACGGCCGGCTCGACGCGCTCGTGGTCAACGCCGGCATCCACGAGGCCGGCCTGCTCGGCATGACGAGCCTCGACACGATCAAGCGCCTGTTCGGCGTCAACGCCATCGGCGCCGTCTACACCCTGCAGGCCGCGCTCAGGCTGCTGCGCCGGGGCGCCTGCCCGTCGGTGGTGCTGGTCTCCTCGGTGATGGGCCGCACGGGCGCGCCCGGTCAGACGGTCTACTCCGCGACCAAGGCCGCGATCCTGGGCCTCACGCGGGCCACGTCCAAGGAGCTCGGTCCCACCGGGATCAGGGTCAACGCCGTGGCGCCCGGCTACATCCAGACCGACCTGCTCGCCACGCTCGACGAGCGCGCCCTCACGGCCACGGTCGAGGCGACCCCGCTCGGCCGCCTCGGCACGCCCGGCGACGTCGCCGCCGCCGTGGCGTTCCTGCTGTCGCCCGACTCCGGCTTCATCACCGGACAGGTGCTCGGCGTGGACGGCGGGCTGATCCGGTGAAGTCCCCGCACCTGGAGGCCGTGATCGCAGGCGACGTGAAAGGCGGGCTGGTCCGGTGATGTTTCCGCATCCGGAGGCCCGGCTCGTCACCGCGGGCGACATGGAAGGGGTCCGCGGCGACGAGCTGGCCGCGTGCGTCAAGCGCGCGGCGGACAACCTCGGCAAGCTGCGGCCAGGGCCGCTGTTCTGCGCGATGCGCAACACGCTCGCCTCGGTGTTCTGCTACCTCGGCGCCTGGCACGCGGGCCGGCCGATCGCGCTGCTCGACCCCGAGTTGCCCGCCGCCACACTGGCCGACCTGGCGGAGCGGTTCAGGCCGGCCGCGCTGCTCGGGTTCGCACACACGCTCGACGGCCCGCCGCCGCCCCGCGGCGACGTCCCCGATCCCCATCCCGACCTGGGTCTGCTCCTGGCCACCTCGGGCTCGACGGGCAACCCGAAGCTCGTGCGCCTCTCGCGCCAGGCCGTGCTGGCCAACGCCACCGCCATCGCGAGCACCCTGTCACTCGGGCCCGGCGAGATCGCGCCCACGAGCCTGCCGCTGCACTACAGCTACGGCCTGTCGGTGCTCAACAGCCATCTGATGGCGGGTGGCACCGTGGTGCTGACCGAGGCGGGGCTGCTGGAGCGCTCGTTCTGGGCGGACCTGCACGCCTACGGCTGCACGTCCCTGGCCGCAGTCCCCTACCAGTACACGATGTTGCGCCGCATGCGCTTCGACCACTCGAAGTTCCCCGCGCTCACCACGCTCACCCAGGCCGGCGGGCGGCTCGCCCCCGAGCTGGTCGAGGAGTTCTCCGGGAAGGCCGAGCGCTTCTACGTGATGTACGGCCAGACCGAGGCCACGGCCCGCATCGCCGTCCTGCCGCACGACAGGCTCGCCGACAAGCCCGGCTCGGTCGGGGTCGCCGTTCCCGGGGGGCGGCTGGAGATCGACGACGAAGGAGAGGTCCTCTACCACGGGCCCAACGTCATGATGGGCTACGCGGACAGCGCCGCCGACCTGGCCAGGGGCGACGACCTGGGCGGGGTGCTGCGCACGGGCGACCTGGGGCGGCTCGACCCCGACGGGTTCCTGCACGTCACCGGGCGGCTCAAGCGCATCGCCAAGGTCTTCGGCACCCGCGTCAACCTCGACGACGTCGAGCGCATGTCGCGCGGCTCCGGCCCGGTGGCGGCGACCAGCGGCGACGACCGGGTGACGATCTGGACCGAGACGCTCGACGCCACGTCGCGGGTGCGGCTCGCCCGGCGGCTGGCGAGCGAGCTGCGGCTGCACTGGAGCGGGTTCGACGTGCGCGGCATCGACCACCTGCCACTCCTGGCGACGGGCAAGGTGGACTACCGAGCTCTGGAGTCCCTCACATGACCGGCCGACGCGATGCCGTTGACGCGGGCCTCTCCGGCGCCCTTGCCCCACCGGCGGGGCGTCCGGCGCGATGAGCGTGTTCACCCTCAGCGGGCCCGAGCGGGAAGCCGTGCTGCTGCCTGAGCTGGCGGCCCTGACCGAGCGGCACCGCGCGGCGTGCGTCCCGTACCGCAGGATTCTCGACGCCATCGGCGCGGCGCCGCCCTACGAGCGGGTGTGCGACCTGCCGTGGCTGCCGGTGCGGCTGTTCAAGACGCATGAGCTGCGCAGCGTGCCGGAGGAGCAGGTGTTCAGGGTGCTGACCTCCAGCGGGACGACCGGGCAGTCGCCGAGCCGGGTCTATCTCGACCGGGAGGCGGCGGCGGCGCAGCCGCGCATGCTGGCCGCCACGCTCAGGGAGGTCCTGGGCGAGCGGCGGCTGCCGATGCTGATCGCCGACACCCGCTCCGTCGTACGCGACCCGACCCTGAGCGCCCGCGGCGCCGGCGTGCTCGGCATGATGAACTTCGGCAGGGACCACACCTTCGTGCTCGACGAGCAAGGACAGGTGGACGCGGAGGCGGTCAAGGGGTTCCTGGCGCGACACGGGGGCGAGCGGTTCCTGGTCTTCGGGTTCACGTACATGATCTGGCTGCATCTGCGCGGCCTGGGCGCGGACCTGTCGAACGCGGTGCTGATCCACTCCGGCGGGTGGAAGCGGCTGGCCGAGCAGGCGGTGGACAACGCCGAGTTCCGGCGGCGGCTGGCGGAGGAGTGCGGGCTGAGCCGGGTGCACAACTTCTACGGCATGGTCGAGCAGATCGGGACGATCTTCCTGGAGGGGCCGGACGGGGACGGGCTCTACTGTCCCGACTTCGCCGACGTCGTGATCCGCGATCCGGAGACCTGGCAGGAGGCGCCGACCGGGGTGCCGGGGCTGATCGAGGTGGTCAGCACGCTGCCCACGTCCTATCCGGGCCACGTGCTGCTGACCGAGGACCTGGGGGTGGTGCGCGGCGTGGACGACGGGAGCCTGCCGGGCAAACGGTTCGAGGTCCTCGGCAGGCTGCCGCGGGCCGAGGCGCGGGGCTGTAGCGACACCTATGGGCAGGGCTGATGCTGGACGACCGCACCACTCTCGACGCGCCCGCCGCGGACGCCACCGCATCTGACGCGCCCGCCACGAACGCCACCGCACCCGACACGCCCGCCACGGACGCCACGGACGCCACGCCCGCCACGGACGCCACCGCACCCGATGCTGACGGAACCGCGCCCGGCGCGCCTGTCGTGGACGTCAGGTTCCCCGCCGCCGCGTCCGTGCCGGTCGAGGCGTTGCTCGGACAGTTCGGCCGGTTCGGCGGCGCGCTGCAGGTCGGTGACGAGCGGGTCAGGGAGTTCCTGGCGGCCTTCGGCAAGCGGCTGCTGCGGCCCGCGCTGGCGCGCCACCATCCCGAGTTGGGCTCGCTCGGCTTCTTCCTGCGGCCCAGCGAGCTGGCCCGCACGGTCGAAGGGCTCGGGCACGAGCACGTACGCGTCCCGCGCGGCCTGGTCTTCCACATCCCGCCCGCGAACGTCGACACGGTCTTCGTCTACTCCTGGGCCCTGTCGGCCCTGATGGGCAACCGTAACGTCGTACGCCTCTCGCCCAGATCGGGCCCGGTCGCCGAGACCATCGTGGAGACCCTGCACGAGGCGCTGAGCGGCGCCGACCCCGTCATCGCGGCCACGCAGCGCATCGTCTCCTACGACCGCTCCGACGCGATCACCGCCGCCCTCTCGGCCGCCTGCGACCTGCGGGTGGTGTGGGGCGGCGACCACACCGTACGCGAGATCCGCCGCCACCCCCTGGCCCCGCACGCCCGCGACCTGACCTTCCCCGACCGCTCCTCGTTCGCCGTGGTGCGGGCGGCGGCGTGGTTGTGCGCGCCGCGCGCCGCGCGGGTCACCGTCGCCGAGGGCTTCGTCAACGACACCTACTGGTTCGACCAGGCCGCCTGCTCATCCCCGAGAACCGTGTTCTGGGTCGGGGACGAGAAGGACTGCGACGCGGCGCGGGCCGACTTCACCGACCACGTCTCGCGGGTGGTGACCGTGCGCGGGTGGGGGGTCGACGCGGCGATGGCCGTGGAGAAGCGGGTGTCCGCCTACGGCCTGGCCGCCGACGGGCTGGCGGAGAGCGTGGAGTTCCGGGGCAACGCGCTGACCTGCGTACACCTGTCGGCCGCCGCCGCGGCGCCGAGGCGGTGGCTGGGAGCGGGGACGTTCGCGCACGCCAGGCTGGAGTCGTTGCCCGAGCTGGTGGGGCTGGTCGAGCGGCGGGACCAGACGATGACCCACTTCGGGTTCGGCCAGGCGGAGCTGGAGGAGCTGGCCAGAGGGCTGGCGGGGCGCGGGGTGGATCGCATGGTCCCGGTGGGCAGCGCGCTGAGCTTCCATCGTGTGTGGGACGGGGTGGACCTGCCGGCCGAGTTCACGCGACTGGTGACCGTGATCAAATGACGCTGGCCCCGCCCGAGAGCACACTCGTCCGCCTGTCGATGTCTCCCGGGTTGCGGCTCGGCGGGGTGCCGGCCGCTCTCGTGTGCGCCGGGGCCGCAGGCGTCTTCCTGTGGTGCGGGGTCTCCGGGCGCGATCTGGCCGTCTTCGCCGCCTATCTCGGGATCGGCGTGCTGCTCCCCGGCCTGTTGTTGTGGCGGGCGCTGACCGGGGGCGGGCGGTCACTGGCCGAGGATCTCGCGGCCGGGCTGACCTTCGGCTATGCGGTCGAGGTGCTGGCCTACATCCCCGCCAGGGCCGCCGGGTTTCCGCTGCTCGCGCTGGTCCCGCCCGCCGCCGTGTTGTGCGCGTTCGCGGGGGTGCCGGGGTTGCGGCGGCACTGGCGGGGGCCGGAGCTCAGGGAGCGCATGCCGGTGTGGTGTGCGTGGGCGCTCGCGGGGATCGTGGCGTACCTGATCGTGTGGAGCACGATGTTCCTGTACCGGGTGCCACTGGCCGCCGCGTACGTGGACATGCCCTACCACCTGGCCATGGTCGGCGAGGCCAGGCACCACTTCCCGCTCGCCCTGCCGTTCGTGCTGGGAGAGGGACTGTCCTACCACTGGTTCGTCTACGCCGAGATGGCCGCGACGAGCTGGGTCACCGGGATCGAGCCCGTGACGCTGCTCTACCGGCTGTCCACGCTGCCGATGGCGGCGGCCACGGTCGTGCTGGTGGCGGTGATCGGGCGGCGGCTGGGCGGGCGGTGGGGAGCCGGGGTCGCGGCGGCCGGGGTGACGTATTTCCTGTTCGGGCCCGTGCTGGTGGACGGGGTGGTGTTCACCTCGCGGTCGATGTTCACCGTCTGGGCCAGTCCGACGCAGACGTTCGGGGCGTTGTTGTTCGCCCCCGTGGTGCTGCTGCTCATCGGGCCTCGGGTGCGGTGGGTGGCGCTGGGGGTGTTGCTGCTGGCGCTCACCGGGGCGAAGGCCACGTACCTGCCCCTGCTGCTGGCGGGGTTGCTGCTCGTCATCGTGGTGCGGCGGGTGCGGGGAGCATGGCTGGGGGCGGCGGCGCTCACGCTGGGGTGTCTGGTGTTCGCGCAGGTGGTGGTGTTCGGGCAGGGGGCCCAGGGGACGGAGTTCTCGCCGTTCGCGACCATGCGTGCCCTGTGGGGGACCGTGGCGGGGATCGAGATGCCGGAGCTGGCCTCCGTGCCGCTGCTGCCGCTGGTGGTGCTGACCTGCGTGCACCTGTTCTGCCTGGCCTGCGTGTGGGGCGGGGCGGCGGGGCTGGGGCGGCGAGCGCTGGAGGCGCCCATGCTGCTGTTGCTCGGGATCGGGGCGGCGGGGATCGGCGCGGTCGTGTTGCTGGGGCATCCGTCGCATTCGCAGCTCTACTTCCTCGAAGCGGCCAGGCCGTACCTGTCGATCGCCGCCGTGTGCGGGGTGCTGGCGGCGCCGCGGGTGCCGAAGGCGCTGGTCGCGGGCCTGGTGACGGTGGGGGCGGTGGCGGCGCTGGTCGTGCTGGCGCCGGGGTGGTCCGACGATCCGCTGCGGCGGATCGCGCTGCCGTACCTGGTGGCGGCGGCCGGGGCGCTGCTGTTGTGGCGGCGCGGGTACGCGCTGGCCGTGGTGGCGCTGCTCACCGGGTACGCCGTGCCGTGGTCCGTACGGGAGGTGGCCGTGCACGTCATGCCCGACGAGCCGCCGGAACTGCTGATCCCCGGCGGGGCGCGGGAGGCGGGGCGGTGGTTGCGCGAGCACTCCTCGCCCGATGACGTGGTGGCCACCGATCTGCACTGCCGCTCCTGGCTGGGGCCGGTGTGCGACAGCAGGCACTTCTGGGTGTCGGGGTTCAGCGAGCGGCGGGTGCTGGTCGAGGGGTGGGCGTACGCCGAGAGCACGTTGTCGCGGGCCCGGCCGTTCGTGACGTCGTATCTGGAGGTCCCGTTCGCGGATCAGGCGCGGCTGGCGGCGAACGACGCGGTGTTCCGGGCGCCGACGGCGGAGAATGTCCGGCACCTCGCCCAGCAATATGGCGTCAAATGGCTTTTCACCGGGATAAATCCGAAATTGGGGAAATTTGCCCGGCTGCGATTTCAGAACACGACCTCTTCGATCTACAAGCTCTCCTGAAGGTAAAGATATAGCCGTCTCAAGGAATGGCGAGGAGAAATCGCCCGCGGCCCTCTGGACGTCTCCAGCACCATTTCGGTGGACCCACGGCCACGAGCAAGATCAGGGGAGTCTATGGACACGCGTGCCGCCATGGAGCCGAGCCCCCGCCTCCTCGACCCGGCGACCCGGCTCGCGAGCGTCGACATCGTCATCCCCGTGCTCAACGAGGAACGCGCCCTGCCCGGCTGCGTACGCACACTGACGAAATTCCTCGACGACGGATTCCCGCTGCCGTGGCGCATCACGATCGTGGACAACGGCAGCACCGACGCCACCTGGCCGCTCGCCGCCGCACTGGCCGGGGAGTTCGAGCACGTGCACGCGCTGCGGCTGGACATCAGGGGCCGGGGCGCGGCGCTGCGGCAGGCCTGGCAGGCCAGCCCCGCCGACATCGTGGCGTACATGGACGTCGATCTGTCCACCGACCTCGACGCCCTGTTCCCGCTGGTCGCCTCGGTCGCCAGCGGCCACTCCGAGATCGCGATCGGCACCCGGCTGGCGCACGGCGCGCGCACCCGCCGCTCGCTGCGCCGCGAGGTGGTGTCGCGGGGGTACAACGCCCTGCTCAGGTACGGTTTCGGGGTCCGGTTCAGCGACGCCCAGTGCGGTTTCAAGGCGGCCAGGACCGACGTGGTCAGGCCGCTGATGGGCAAGGTCGAGGACGACTCCTGGTTCTTCGACACCGAGTTGCTGCTGCTGGCCGAGCACAACGGGCTGCGGGTGCACGAGGTGCCGGTCGACTGGATCGAGGACGCCGACTCCCGCGTACGCGTGGTCAGGACGGCCATCGACGACCTCAAGGGGCTGACCAGGGTCGCCTGGTCGATGTCGACGGGCCGGGCGGACGTCGAGGTGGCCAGGGCCGAGCCGACGCCCACCCACCCGGACGCGGTGCTCGCCAGGCCGCGGGCGGTGACGGTGGCGAAGTTCGCCTCGTTCGCCGCCATAGGGATCGTGTCCGGCATTCTTTATGCGCTGATTTATCTCCCACTTCGTGAATTCTGGTCACCGGCGATGACGAATCTTGCCGCGCTCGTACTGACCGGAATCGTCAATATCGCGGCCAATCGGCGGTGGACGTTCGGGCGGCGCACCACGGCGCTCTTTCGCGCGGCGGTGCTCTTCGTGGCCAACTACGTCCTCACCACCGCGGCCGTGCTCTCCGTGCCCGCCGGGGCCGGGCGGATGGCGGAGGTGGGTGCGGTCGTGGCCACGTACGGCCTGCTCACTCTCGTCCGGTTCGCCGCCCTGGACCGCTGGGTCTTCTCCCGTACAAGGAAATGATCGATGGAAACCTCTGAGATCCGCCGGCTGATCGCGCTGGAGGACACCCACTGGTGGTACCGCGAGCGCCGGGCCATCCTGCGCAGGGAACTGCGCGGGCTGGGCCGTCCAGGGCGGGCGCTGGACATCGGCGCCGCGGGCGGCGGGAACACCCGGGTGCTGGTCGAGGCCGGCTGGGACGCGACCGCGACGGACTCCTGCGAGTCGGCGGTGGAGACGGCCAGGCGGCGCGGGCTCAAGGCGGTCCACGCGGACGCGCGGGCGCTGCCGTTCGAGCAGGGCAGCGTGGACCTGGTGACCGCGTTCGACGTGCTGGAGCACATCCGCGAGGACGACCTGGTCACCACGGAGATCGCCAGGGTGCTGGCGCCGGGCGGGCGCGCGCTGATCGCGGTGCCGTGCGACATGGCGCTGTGGTCGGAGCACGACGACGCCGTCGGCCACATACGCCGCTACGGCCGCGACTCGCTCACGGTCGTCGTCGAGCAGGCCGGGCTGAGCGTCGATCGGCTCTGGAGCTGGAACGTGCTCCTGCGGCCCCTCGTGGCCCGGCACCGGCGCAGCTCCAAGGGCAGCGACCTGCGCAGGACGCCCTTCCTCGTCAACGCGGGCCTGTCGGTGGTCGTCCGCGCCGAGCGGTATCTGCCGGTCAGGTCGCTCAAGGGTGTGAGCCTGTTCCTGTGGGCGCGGCTTGGACGGTGACGGTGCCCAGAACGAGACCTCGGCCGTAACATGGCCGGGGTTCATTGGCTCTAGGCTGTTCTCTGTGGTGATTCACGCCCTCCTCGCGGCTTCTCTAGCTCTTACCTCCATGCCTGCCCAGGCCGCCGCCGTCGACTGCGCCCGGGTCAAATGCCTGGCGCTGACCTTCGACGACGGGCCAGGGGTCCACACGCCCGAGCTGCTCAAGACGTTGTCCAAGGCAGGCGCCAAGGCCACGTTCTTCCTGGTCGGCAAGCGGGTGGAGGATCGGCCGCAGATCGCGAAGCAGATCGCCGCGCACGGGCACGCGATCGGCAACCACACCTACTCGCACGCCTCGCTCCCCGCGCACAACGACAACGAGATCCTCAACGAGCTCAAGGTCACCCAGGAGATCCTCGAGAAGGTCACGGGACGGCGGCCGACGATGTACCGCCCGCCGTACGGGCAGACCGACGAGCGCGTGCTCGGGCTCGCGGCCCAGACGGAGCTCGCGGAGATCCTGTGGACGGACACCACGCTCGACTGGAGTCTCGTCGACAGCAAGAAGATCAAGGCGGCCGTGCTCAAGCTGGCCAAGCGCAACGGCGTCATCCTGATGCACGACGTGGTGCCGGAGACCGTGAAGGTCATGCCGGAAATTCTCACTGAGCTCAAGAAGCGCGGCTACCACTTCGTCACCGTGCCGACGCTGCTGCATGGCAAGGGGCCGACCCCAGGGGTGAGCTACTTCTAGCACTTCCCCTGCTCGGGATTGGGAATCATGGGGAGTGACACCAGGCCCAGGCCGTGGGTCGCGCTGGCGACCTTCCTCGTCGCCCAGGCGGTGCTCGGCTGCTGGTGGGCGGCGCTCTACCCTGGCCTGTTCAGCCGCGACTCGGTCCTCTACCTCAGCCACACCGTCGTCGGCCCCTGGGTGAGCGATCACTCGGTGCTCTACGACTCACTGGTGTGGCTGAGCTTCACCAAGACAGGTGATCTGGGGGCCGTCACGTTCGCGCAGACGACGGCCATGGCCGGGGCGCTGACCTACCTGGCGCAGTCGCTACACAGACTGGGCGCGCCGCGCCTGCTCACCACCGTGGTGGCGATGCTGCTGCCGGTGGCGCCGCCGGTGGGCGCGTTCACGGTGACGTTGTGGAAGGACGTGCCGTTCACGATCTGCGCGCTGGCGATCGCGGGAGTCTGCGCGCGGATCGCCGCCAGGCGTGCCCTCACCTGGCCGGCGCTGGCCGGGCTCGCGGTGTTGTGCACTCTGCTCGGGCTCTTCAGGGCGAACGGCTTCCTCGTCGTGGGCGTGGCCGTCCTGGCGCTGGTGGTGATCGTCAGGACCATGCGCGTACGGCTGCTGCTCACCGGCACCCTCGCCGCGGCCCTCCCGCTACTGCTCACCAACCTGCTCTTCCCGCAGTTCGGCATCGTGGCCCCGTCCAAGACGTACGTCTACCACACGGCCTTCGGCGACATCGCGGTCGCCTACCGGGAGCGGCCCGAGCTGTTCACCTCCCAGGACATCAGCCTCATGACGACGGTGGCGCCGCTGAAGCGGTGGTGGGAGGGCGGCACCTGCTACACGATCAACCCGCTCATCTGGCGGCGCGACTTCAGCTGGTGGCAGGCGGACGCGCACGCCACCGAACTGCTGGAGCTGTGGCGGCACCTGCTGGTCACCGAGCCGCGGATGGTGATCGACACGCGGCTGTGCAGGGGGGCGATCGCGTGGCGGCCGGTGCAGGATTCGACGACGGCCGGGGGGATGACGTACCGGCTCTCGCGGCGGCCGTACGCCGACACCTACGTGGGGCCGTACGAGGTGGCGGACTTCCCCGGGCGGTGGGTGTTCTCGTTGCGGCCGCTGTCCATGGAGCTGAACCGGGTGGCCGACCCGTGGCTGACCGGGTCGCTGGCGCCCGAGTACGACTGGGTGTTGTGGCGGGGGGCGTCGTGGGCGTACCTGTCGTACGTGGCCGTGGGGCTGGCGGCGTGGGCGCTGCGCAACCGCTATGTCCTGGGCGTGGCGGCGATCGTGGCCGCGTTGCAGCTCACCGTCCTGGCCAACATCTCGGCGCAGGACTTCCGGTACATGGCGGCGCCCATCATCGTCGGGGCACTGCTGGTGCCGCTGCTGCTGGGCAGCCTGTGGCGGCTGGCATGGTCCTGGCGGAC
>NZ_JBHSPA010000088.1:0-71187 GCF_042656245.1 Nonomuraea insulae | reverse complement strand
GGCCGGCCGGTGGCTTGACGGGGGCGATGGCAGCAGCGGCGGCCGCCGGCTTAACGAGGGCGGTAGCAGCAGCGGCGGCCGCCAGCCTAACGAGGGCGGTAGCAGCAGCGGGACCCGGTCCGTACGGTGGCGCGCAGTTCCTCCCCCAGGGCCGCGTCGGCCTCGGCGATGCGGGCCACGGCGCGCCGGATGGCCTTGCTCACGGCGACCCTGGCCCGCTCCCCGCTGCCCGCGAACGGTCGCGCCCGCCCGCCGAGACCGGTGGCGGCGGACAACTCGGTCAGCAGCCATTCCCGTTCCCGCCGCGCCTCGGCGGCGCGATCGGGGTCGTCCATCGACTCGATCTCCTCCTCCAACCGCGTCAACCGCTGCCTGTACGTCCGCCTCGCCGCCTCGTCGAGCACCGGCTGCTCCGACGCGATCGTGCTCCTGGACGCGTCCGCCCCTCCGGCCAGCTCGATGGCCGGGATCTCCCGGCCAGGATTGGCCAGCAGCGTCGCCAGGTAGCCCATCCCCACGCTGTGCCCGACCAGCACCTCCCGCCCGTCCATCTCGAAACGCCAGTTCGGGCCGTCCTGCCGTACGCGGCAGACGCCGTCGGCCGCCGCCCCGGCCGCCTCCGGGAGGACCATGCCCAGCTCCCTGGCCTCCAGCACGTTCCGCTGGTCCTCCACCTCGCCGAGGGCCTGCGCCAGCCGGTGCCTGGACAGCACGGTGGCGGGCCGGTGGCCCAGCGCGAGATTGCGCCGTACCGCCGTGCGCAGATGCCCGACCGCGCGATCCACCTCGCCGACGGTCAGCGCGGCCATGCCCAGCGGGTGGTGCGCGGAGCCGAAACAGGCCGCGCCTTGACCGACGATCACCGGCAGCTCGGCGAACGGGGCGAGCGCGGCGTACGCGCGGGCGGCGGTGTCGGCGTCCCGGAGCAGGTACGCGGCCTCCACGATGAAGTACATCGAGGTCAGCCAAGTGCTCGAACGCGGCATTCCGGCCCCGCGCAACCGGGCGAGCAGCCCCTCCGCCGTCCGCCGATCCCCGGCCCTGGCGGTCGCCGCGGCCAGGCCCGCCAGGGAGGAGTGATCCAGGGCGCTGAGGGTCGGCGAGTTCACCAGCTCCGCCAGCACCGGCACGAGCTCCGCGCCCCGCCCCTGGAACCATCGGACGGCGGCGAGCTGAGCCCCGTACCAGCCGGTGGCATCGACGTCACCGGCGTCCTCACCGCGCTCGGCGCTGACGGCCGCCAGCTCCTCCGCCTCCCCGAACCGACCGGCGCGAATGCTCATCATCACCTCGATCGCACTCACGACGAACCCGATCGCCAGATGATCCTTGACCGCCAGCAGCCCCCGCAGCTCCTCCAGACTGAGCTCCGCGAACGGGGAGGCGTCGAGGAACAGATCGACGGTACGCCAGAGCATCCCCATCAGCAGATCCCCCCGGCGCCCCGTCAGCCCCGCCAGATCGACCAGCTCATCGGCCAGCAGGAGCCGCGCCTTCCCGTGCCCGGGACCCAGCAGGCAGTGGTGGGCCAGGCTCAGCGTCTCCGCCAGCGCCACCGGATCACCGGCGCTCCTCGCCTGCTCCAGAACGTCGAGTATCGCGGTGTGCGTCCCCGTGCAGTAGTCCTCCTCGGCCGCCTGCCGGGCCCGCAGCCGCAGGGCCAGCGACGACCGCGGATTCAGCAGCCCCAGGGCGTAGCGCTGGCGGGCGCGTACCCTCTCCCAGTCCGCGCAGGTCCGATACTCGTGCACCCACAACCCGCCCAGCCCCAGCGCCGCCCGCGCCAGCTTCCGCACATCGCCGCACGCGTCGGCCTCCCGATAGGCCGCCTCGAACCAGTCGCGAGCGGTACGCAGGTCGCCGTCCACGGACAGGGCACGCTCGCCCGCCAGGATCGCGAAGGTGATGGTGCCACCCGGGACCTTGTCCAGCGCATGTGTCGCCCCCACGGCTTTCGCCTCCTCTTGGCCCCGGAAGTGAGGAGGAGATCCGTCACGCACTGATACATTTCCGCGCGGACCAGAGGCTTACCGCGCACCCGGGACCGGTCCCGGCTCGGTCACTCTACGCTCATCAACCATGAACCCACTGCGACGCCCCCGGCTCTGGGTGCGGATCGCAGCGATCATCGCACTCACCGTCGCCCTGTGGCTGCTCCTGATCCCACGTACGGCCCTGTACTACGTGGACGACGCCGGGCACCCGTACGACATCTCGGCCCTGTACTCCTGGGGCACCACCGAACAGTCGATCATCGGCGCGCTCAGGCTTCCCAGGTCGACAACCTCAGACCATCAGTTCGTTCTCTTCTGAGCTTGTGTCAATTCCCAGAAGTTGCGTACCAGGCCGAGCGCGACGGGTAGGTCCGGGCTTGCATACGTGACCCCCTCTGCGAGCCTCGGGTAGTCAGTTGCCCAGACCAGCGGTGGGTCGGAAATGAGCGGTGGGACCGGGTGCGTGCCTCGTACGGCAAAGACATGCTGCACCACCTCCAGCAGCCCACGGTCGGCCGAGAGGCCGTCCTCGATCAACAAAACCAGATCAACGAGGTCTTTCACCCTCGTGTTGGGCCGGGAATTGTAGTCACGGGTGAGGGCGTGCAGCTTCTCCGCGAAGTGCTGACGGCGGTCGACTGAGTCGATCACCCGTGCCGGCACGTCGGCGAACGCGAGCACACCGGGCAGGAGGATCCGTTCGGTAGCCGCAAGCTCCTCATCACGCAGCACGACGTCCAGCCGAACCTGAGCGAAGGTCTTACCCGCCAGAGCGCTGTCAACAGGGAAGCGCCAGCCAGGTCGTCCGGCCGCATCCGCGTCCAGCAAGTTAGGCCGGCCAACGGAGAAAGCGAAACCATCCGCGTCCACGTCATTCGCCAGAGTCTCGATCAGCTCTTCGCGCAGGGCCTCTCCATCGCACGAGCCATCACGGAGCGCCAAGTCGAGGTCTTTCGTAGCGCGCGCCCGTCCGCCCAGGCGGAACTCCAGAGAAGTGCCGCCTTTGAGGACCCAGCGGTTTTCGACGACGGACAGTCTGGCGGAGATCCGATCGAACACCGCGATTCTTCGGAGGCGGCTGAGATCAGTACCGCTCTCGTCGGCCTGGCGCTTGAGCCTGGCCTCCAAAGCTCGACGAAGATCGACCGAGGTCGCATAGCGACTCATGTGAGCTCCTGACTCAAAGCTCGCTCCACCGCGAGTTCGGCCTGAGCGCCGGCTCGCTGCGCGGCCCTCAGTAGTTGTCTCTTTGTCGCGGCGCCGCGATCGAGCAGATCTGCGACAGCCGAGTCGATCACGTCCTGGTCCACGCCGTCCGCTGCGGACTCCGCGATGGCACGTACGGGCTTCGTCACCCGAAATCCTTCGTGCTCGTCCACCTCGTCAGTCGTCAGCTCGGCGTGGTGGAGGACCACGGAGGGATGTCGCCGACGGAAGCCTCGCGGAACGGTCAGATGGATCCGAGCGGGATTGGCGATCCCCAGATCATGGACCGCGAGTGCGGTGGTGTGGGATATGACCGCCTGTCCTTGGCTCCAGAGCGCCCAGCGAACGAGATGGTCGTATTCGCCGGAAGGTAGGTCGGCGAACTCATGAAATCGGTAGATACCGCGATCGACGCGCTCCCAGTGACCGCTGTGAGCCTGAAACCGCTGCGATTGGTAGGAGTAGCCGTCCGCGAGGGCCTGGGCCGCGGTGAAGTAACCGTGCTGGCGCGCCGCGCGCCGCCAGAGCCGCGTACGAGGTGTGTCTTCACCTGCCTCCACGACGAACACCCTAGCAACTACAAGAAATTTTTAGTTTGGCGTACACCCGTGACAGCAAACTAAAAATTTCTTGTAGTTGGGCGTCCTTCAGAGCTGAGACGTCACTCCCACTCGATGGTGCCCGGGGGCTTGCTGGTCACGTCGAGCACCACGCGGTTGACCTCGCGCACCTCGTTCGTGATCCGCGTCGAGATCCGCGACAGAACGTCGTAAGGCACCCGCGCCCAGTCCGCCGTCATGGCGTCCTCCGACGTGACCGGCCGCAGCACCACCGGGTGGCCGTACGTGCGGCCGTCGCCCTGCACCCCCACCGACCGGACGTCGGCCAGCAGGACCACCGGGCACTGCCAGATCGAGCGGTCCAGGCCCGCGCGGGAAAGCTCTTCGCGGGCGATCGCGTCGGCTTCGCGCAGGAGGGCCAGGCGGTCGCGGGTGACCTCGCCGACGATGCGGATGCCGAGGCCGGGGCCGGGGAAGGGCTGGCGCCAGACCATGGCGGAGGGGAGGCCGAGCTCTTCGCCCGCTCGGCGGACCTCGTCCTTGAACAGCGCGCGCAGCGGCTCCACCAGGGTGAACTGGAGGTCTTCCGGGAGGCCGCCGACGTTGTGGTGGGACTTGATGTTGGCGGTGCCGGTGCCGCCGCCCGACTCGACGACGTCGGGGTAGAGGGTGCCCTGGACCAGGAACTCCACGGGGCCGTCGGCCATGATGGCGCGCTGTTCGTCCTCGAAGACGCGGATGAACTCGCGGCCGATGATCTTGCGCTTCTCCTCCGGGTCCGTGACGCCTTCGAGGGCCTTCAGGAAGCGGTCGGCGGCGTCGACCACGACGAGCTTGACGCCCGTGGCGGCCACGAAGTCGCGCTCGACCTGCTCGGCCTCGCCCTTGCGCAGCAGGCCGTGGTCGACGAAGACGCAGGTCAGCCGGTCGCCGATGGCGCGCTGGACGATGGCGCCGGCCACGGCGGAGTCGACCCCGCCCGACAGCGCGCAGATGGCGCGGCCGTCGCCGACCTGGCGGCGGACGGACTCGATGGAGTCTTCGACGATGTTGAGCATGGTCCACGAGGCGCGGCAGCCGGCCGCGTCGAGGAAGTGCTTGAGCACCGCCTGACCGTGCTCGGAGTGCAGGACCTCGGGGTGGAACTGCACGCCGTAGAGGCCACGCTCGGTGCTCTCGAACGCGGCGACCGGCGTCTCGCCGGTCGAGGCGGTCACCACGAAGCCCTCGGGGGCGGCGGCCACGGCGTCGCCGTGGGACATCCAGACGGTCTGGCTGGTGGGCAGGCCGGCGAAGATGACGCCCTCGTCGAGCACCTCCAGCGGGGTGCCGCCGTATTCGGCGATGCCGGTGCGAGCCACCTCGCCGCCCAGCGCCTGAGCCATGGCCTGGAAGCCGTAACAGATGCCGAACGTGGGCACGCCCGTGGCGAACAGCCCGTGCGGGACCGGAGGGGCGCCTTCGGAGTAGACCGAGGACGGGCCGCCGGACAGGATGATCGCCTTCGGATTCTTGGCCATCATCTCCTCGACCGGCATGGTCGACGGCACGATCTCGGAGTAGACGTGGCACTCGCGCACCCGCCTGGCGATGAGCTGCGCGTATTGTGCGCCGAAGTCGACCACGAGAACTGTGTCGAATTCAGACACCGTGAGAACCCCCCAAAGGCGAAATGCGGTGACCACAGTGTATCGGGCTTGAGGATTACACCTGGCCTGGCAGGGGCCGACGTGCTAACACAGAACGATGGATCTTGTCTGGCCGGCGACGGCGTGGGCCCTGTGGGTCGCGACGCTGGCCGCCGCCCTCAAGGTGTCCAGTCGAGCCAGGAACTTCCGGCAGGCGTCGGAGGAGCCGATGCCCGCCCCTGTGGCCGAGCTCTTACGCGGGATGCGGGCGCAGGATGTGTTCCATTCGGCGCTGTCCGAGCTGGCCGGGCGCGGCTGGGTGCGGATCGAGGGCGATCACCTGTCCGCCGGTGAGGCTCTCGACGAGCCGCTGCGGCCCTACGAGGAGTGGGTCCTGGAACGAGTACGCGCCCGCCTGGCGGGAGCCCAGGAAGCCCCGGTGGTCGCTCTCATGCCCGAAGGGTCCGATCTCGACGGCGGGTTCGTCCCCCTCGTCCGTCAGTGCGCCATCGATCTGGGCCTGGCGCGGCGGCGCTGGCCGAGCATGATCGTGCCGGTGCTGCTCGCGGCCGGGCTCGTCCTCCCCTGGTGCGCCACCATCGCGACGGCCGGCCTGGCCTGGCCCGGGATGATCGCCACGATGGTGTCCCTGGTGGCGGGGATCGGGCTGCTCATGGGCGGCCGTGGGTTCCTGCTGACGTCGCGCGGCCGGGAGAGTGTCAAAACGGCCCCGGTGAACCACCGGCAGGAGTGGATCTTCACCGGCAGCGGCTGGCAGGGTGGCGAGATCGAGCCCGCTCAGCAAGGGGGTCCAGGACGGCTGGAGGTCACCGGATATGTCGTCAAACGGTGGATGGAGGCAGACCACTGCTACATCGCCCTCCATGACGGCAGTTCCGAGAAGGCCACGGCGTATCAGGTCGAGGAGGGGCTCTACCACGACGTGCTGCCGGGCGACTCGGTACGGCTGCTGGTCAAACCGGGCAAGGGCACCGTCGTACGAGTCCTCACCCACAACCGTCACTGGTAGTCGGGCAGGTCTCCGCTGAGCAGGGTCTCGGTCTGCCGGCGCAGGCGGGCGGCGTACTTGGGATCGGTCAGCAGCAGGAACCGTTCCTCCTGGATGCCCGTCACGACCAGGTCGGCCACCTCGGAGGGGTCGACGCCGCGCTCGGCCGCCCTGCTGACCCACTCCCGCAGGTCCACCTCGTCCTGCGTGGGCCTGGTGGCCAGGTCGAGGGGGCGGTTCCGGTCGGATTCGCCGATGCGCGTCCTGACCGCGCCGGGGCACAGCGCGCTCACCCGGAGCTTGGACCCCGTGGCGGCCAGGTCCTGGGCGAGCGCCAGGGAGGCGGCCAGCGCGGCGTGTTTGCTCACCGAGTACGCGCCCGCGCCGGGCGCCACGGACAACCCGGCCACGGACACGGTGTTGACGATGTGGCCCTCGGTGTCCTGCTCGATCATGCGTGGCACGAACTCGTGGATGCCGTGCAGCACGCCCCACAGGTTCACGCCGAGCAACCAGGAGAAGTCCTCCTCGCCGCGCGTCCACATGTGACCGCCTTGGAAGACGCCGGCGTTGTTGCAGAGCACGTGTACGGCACCCAGCTCCCCGAAACACCGGTTGGCCAGGTGCCGTACGGACGACGCGTCGGACACGTCGGTGATCTGCGTGAGCACTTTGCCGTCCCCGGCCGGCGCGACCGTCTCCGCAAGCGCGACCGTCTCCGCAAGCGCGGCCGTCTCCGCGAGCGCGCCCCAGTCCACGTCGGCGAGCATCAGCGTCATTCCCTCGGCCGCGAACCGGAGGGCCATGGCCCGCCCGATGCCGCTCGCCGCACCCGTCACCACCGCGACCTTGCCGGAGAGCTCGCGCACGAACAGACCTCCCTAGCGACCCGACCGTACGACCAGGCCGCCTAGTGACCGACCGTAAGATGCCTAAGACGTTCCCCGATCAGCCCGAGAGACGCTACAGGACCGCGCCGATCAAGCCCAGAGGTAACGGACTGCGCCGATCGAGCCCAGAGCTACAGGACGGCGTCGATCAGGCCCAGAGGCGGTGAGCCGAGGTCGAGCAGCGCCTTGTGGAAGCGCTGGATCGTGAACCCGGCGCCCCACTCCTTGCGGGCCCGCTCCCGCAGGTCGAGGATGAGCAGCTTGCCCCAGGTGTAACGCCCGTACGTGGGGTCGAACGAGGCCCGCCGCGCCTCCGACAGCGCCGCCGGGCCCGCCAGGTGGGTGTCGGACTCGAAGCGCGCGGCCGCGTCCTCGACCGTCATCTGCCCGGTGTGCACGCCGATCGCGCAGGCCAGCCGGGTGACGCGGATCAGCGCCTCCACCCACACGCCGATCTCGAAGCGCGGGTCGCCGGACTCGAAGCCCTCCTCGACGCACAACTCCTCGGCGTAGTGCGCCCAGCCCTCGATGAACGCGACCGACTGCAACAGCCTGCGCACGTCGGACGGCGCCCGCCGCAGCGCCCTGGCGTGCGAGAAGTGCCCGGGAGCGACCTCGTGCACGTTGATCGCCGGCAGCGTCGTACGGCTGAAGACCTCCAGCCACTCCTCCTGGTCCTGCCGCGGCCAGGAGGAATCGGGCGGGGTGATGTGGTACCACGACGGGCCGTCGGGCTCGCCCGGCGAGTTCCACGCCATCATGGCCATCGCCCAGCGGCGCGACTCCGGCGCCGGGCCGACCAGGCACTCGCCGTCGTGGTAGGGCACCAGGTTCTTCTCGCGGGTGAACGCGATGGCCTGCTCGGTGCCGATCCGGGCGGCCTCGATCACGCCGTCGGCGTCGGGGTGGTCCTTGACCAGCTCCCGTACGACGTCGAGCGGCGCCCGTCCGTTCTCCCCCAGCTTGGCGCAGGACTCGGCGAGCAGCGCCGACAGCCGGTCACGCTCGGCGTCGGCCCGCTCCGCCAGCCTGCCGAGATCGACCGGCAGCCCTTCGGCGGTGCCCATGAGCCTGGCCAGCGCCTCGCCGCCGAGCGCCGCGTCGGGGTCGCCCTCGGCCGCGGCCCGCTCGATGTGGGCGACGAGCCTGCCGTGGGCCGCCAGCGCGGCCTCGTCCGTGATCCCCGCCGCCAGGCCCCTGGCGGCTCCGAGCAGGGACGTCGCGACGGGGGCCGGGACCTGGTCGAGCGCGGCGACGGCGTGCTCCACGGCCTCGGGCCAGCGCGCGAGGTGGGCCGCCTTGGCGGCGGCGCGCTCCTCCTCAGGGCCGTAGTCGCGGTCGTAGCAGGCCAGGTCGAGGTTGGAGAGGTGGATGAGCGGGTTCTTGCGGTGCAGTTCCAGCTCGCCGAGCTGGGTGCGCAGACTCTCCTCGAACACCTGTAGGTGCCTGGCGTCATGCGCGTCCTCGGGTGCGGGGCCCTGGCCGAGCCGCGCCAGCCCGGCCTGTACGCCCTGGGGCGACAGGTCCTGGATCTGGCCGTCGTACTCGTGCCTGCCGCCCCCCTCGCGCGCCTCGGCCACGAACAGGTCGGTGATGGCTCGCAGCCTGGCGTCAAGTTCTGTCATGCCGCCGACGCTAGCGCACGCCTGCATACGGCCTTAAGTACCAATAAACAGGGCGCATTCGTGCGACCGGAATGCCAGGATTCTCCCCATGGCCCTCCAGATCACGACGCTCGCGGAGCGTCCGGAGTTCTCGTCGTCGTTGTGGGACATGGACCATACGTGGCACGAGTTCGTGCTGAACGACCCGATCGCCGACCTGTTCTACGCGCGCGCCACGACGGTGTACGCCGACCACGTGCTCGTGGCCACCGACGAGGCCGAGCCGGGGCGGCTGGCGGCGCGTGGGTGCATGATCCCGTACGTGTCGGACGGGGCCGGGTTGCCCGACGACGGATGGGACGGCGTGATCAGGTCCGGGTGGCTGGCCCGCGAGCGCGGCCACCGGCCCGACGCCGTCTCCGGGCTGGAGGTCACCGTCCGCCGCGACCTCCTGGGCAAGGGCCTGTCATCCCTGATGGTGGCCGCGATGCGCGACCACGCCGCCCGGCTCGGCCACCGCGAGCTGGTGGTGCCGGTACGGCCCAACGGCAAACACCTCGAACCCCACACCCCCATGACGGAGTACGCCTTCAGGAAGCGCCCCGACGGCCTGCCCCACGACCCCTGGCTCCGCGTCCACGTGCGGGCCGGCGGGAAGATCGTCAAGGTGGCCCCGCGGTCGATGACGGTGCCGGGCACCCTGGCGGAGTGGCGCGGCTGGACGGACCTGCCGTTCGACCGCACGGGGACGATCGAGGTGCCGGGCGCCCTGGTGCCGGTGCACTGCGACGTGGCCCACGACTACGCCGTGTACGTGGAGCCGAACGTCTGGGTCAGCCACTCACTGGACTGACAACTTCTCCCTGTAGGGCGCGACGTCCAGCCCTCTTTCCGCCGCCCACGTGTCGTCGTGGCAGGTCGCCAGGTGACGGGGGGCCGCGTCGCCGATCAGTGACACCACGGTGCCGCTCTCTCCCCTGGCTCGCATGCGCTCGGCCAGCTCCAGCGCCGCCCAGAGCGCGGTGCCCGACGAGGCGCCCACCGGCAACCCCGTGATCTCCCTGATGTGCCTGGCCGCCGCCACGCTGGCCGCGTCGGGAACGGGGACGACCAGGTCGACCAGGTCGGGACGGAAGCCCGGCTCGATACGGGGGCGGCCGATGCCCTCGACGCGTGAGGGCATGCCGGTGGCGTAGTCGGGCGTGTCGAGGGTCCAGCCGGGGAAATAAGCCGAATTTTCGGGATCCGCCACCACCACGCGGCAGCTCAGGTCGTGGGCCCGGATCCAGCGCCCCAGCGTGGCCGAGGTCGCGCCGGTGCCCGCGCCCGTCACCACCCAGTCGGGCCGTGCCTGCCCGAACAGCTCCTCCGCCAGGTCATGCTCACCCGCCCGCCCGAACTGGTCGAGGAAGTGCCCCTCGATCCCCCGCGCCGCGTCGTAGATGGCGAGCGGCGGCGTCACGAACCGGCACTCCCCGCCCAGCTCCTCCACCGCCCGCGCCCGCGCGGGGCTGTGCCTGCCCGGCATGACCACGATGTACGGCAGCCCCAGCCGCCGCGCGAACCACGCCTGCGCCACGGCCGCGTTGCCACCCGTCGCCTCCACCACGGTGGTGCCCTCGGTGACCAGCCCGTCGGCGATGGCCTGCCTGAACAACGCCCTGGCGTGCCGGTGCCGCAGGCTGCCGGTCGGCTGCGCGGACTCGTCCTTCAGCAGCAGCCTGATCCCGGGGGCCCGCACGGGGAAGTCGATCAGCGGGGTGGGCTCCCCCGCCGCCAGCACGTCGAGGGCTCGCGCGTTCCAGCTCACGCTCCCACCTTGTCAGCCCGGCCCGGCGAAAGCCGCCCCGTTCGCCACCAGCCGAGCCGACGCCCCCGTTCGCCACCAGCCGAGCCGACGCCCCCGTTCGCCACCGACCGAGCCGACGCCCCCCAATCGCCACCAGCCGAGCGGCCCATCCGTCACGCGCGCAGCCCGTCGACGATCCGCCACGTGGACCGGTGGCAGAGCGCGCGGAAGTCGGCCTCGGACATCCCGAACCGCCCGCTCAGGTACTGCTGCAACAGCCCCTGCACGCACGAGGTCACCACCAGCGCGGTCTCCAGCGGATCGTCCGCACGCAGGAACCCTGCCCGCATGCCCTCCTCCACGAGCCCCATGATCACCCCGAACGCCGGGCTCTGCCCCTCGCGGAAGTCCTCGGGGAAGCGCCGCGCCCCCGCCCACGCGTCGGAGATCAGGAACCGGTACAGGTGCGGGCTCCCGAGCGCGAAGTCGAGGAAGCCGTCGAGCGCCGCCGACATGCGCTCCTCCAGCCCGCCCGTGGAGGGCCGCCCCGCCCAGGCCGCTCCCAGTTCACCCGTGCTGCGGTCGGCGACGGCCCGCAGCAGCGCCTCCCTGTTCGGGTAGTGCCGGTAGATGGCCATGGCGGTGATGCCCACGGCGTCGCCGACGCGCCGCATGCTGACCGCGCCGGCCCCCTCCTCGATGAGGATGCGCTGTGCCACGGCGACGATGCGCGCCGCCGTACCCTGGTCGTTCACGTTTACAGCGTAGACAGCCTCGCTTGAGCCCGAGCGTGCGCATGCACGTCATCAGCGTCAGATCTGGGCAGCTCAGCGAGGGTTTCACCAGTATGGGGCATTGATGCGCCGCGTCCTGGCACTGGAGGTCAGAAGGATATTCCGCTGAACTACTCGCGGGTAGTTTTTGCGGATCCGTGGCATAGCGACAGAATCCCTACATGGCAACCTTCGCTCCGCTCCGACCCGGAGATCCACAGCGACTGGGGGGACTCGATCTCCTCGGCCGCCTCGGCGAGGGCGGTCAGGGCGTCGTCTACCTCGCCACAGACCACGCGGACACCAGGGTGGCGGTCAAGTGGCTGCGGCCCGACCTGTCGGGCGACCAGGTGAGCGTGGAGCGATTCCTGCGCGAGGTCCAGGTGGCCCAGCAGGTGGCGCCGTTCTGCACCGCCGCCGTGCTGGGCACGGGGGTCGAGCAGGACCGCCCGTACATCGTCAGTGAGTTCATCGAGGGTCCCTCGTTACAGCGGGTGGTGCAGGAGGAGGGGCCGCGCACGGGATCCGTGCTGCACCGGCTGGCCATCGGCACCGCCACCGCGCTGGCCGCCATCCACCAGGCCGGGATCGTGCACCGCGACTTCAAGCCGGCCAACGTGATCATCGGGGCCGACGGGCCTCGCGTGATCGACTTCGGCATCGCGCGGGCGTTGAACGCCACCTCCACGATCAGCAGCATGGTCGTGGGCACGCCGTCGTACATGCCGCCCGAGCAGATCATGGGCCATACCGTCGGGCCGGCCGCGGACATGTTCTCGTGGGCCAGCGCGATGGTCTTCTCCGCCTCCGGGCGGGCGCCGTTCGGCAGCGACACGATGCCCGCGGTGATCAACCGAGTGCTCAACCAGCAGGCCGACCTGGGTGTGCTGCCCGAGGGCCCGCTGCGTGACGTGGTGATCGCCTGCCTGGCCAAGGACCCGGCGCAGCGGCCCACGGCCGAGCAGGTCATCATGCGACTGCTCCAGCAGCCCGCCCCGAACTCCGGCATGCTGGCGCAGGGCGCGGCGGAGGCGGCCCAGGCGCCGCCGTCCTTCCCGCGGAACCAGCCCTCCTATCCCGGGCCGAGGTCGGGCCCGGTCAGCAACTCCGCCCCGCAGGGGATCCACTACTCCCATGCGGGACCGCCACCGCCTGCCCCCTCGCCGTGGCAGCACCAGCCCACGATGGCTCCTTACGGCCAGCAGGGCCCGTACGCGCAGCCGCCGCGCAAGAGCAGAGGCCCGCTGATCGCCGGCATCGCGGTCGCGTGCGCGCTGCTGGTGCTCGCCGGCGTGATCGTGGTCATCCAGATCGACAAGCAGTCAGTGGCCGGCCCGACCGCCGACCCGACACCCACGCGCACTCGCACCCGCACGAGCGAGCCCAGCCCGACGGCGACGCAGGCGTCCGTGCCCAAGACCGGCACCAAGCGGACACTCCCCGGCGGGGCGATCTACCTGTACGAGAACCCGGCCGACGCCCTCGTCCTGACCTCCTACGAGATCTACGACGAGAAGAAGAAAGACTGGATCGACTACGCCAGGGGATCGTTGCGCGGCACGTTCACGAAATATCAGCAGAACTGGGAGTCGCTGGTCTCGCCGGACGGCCGCTACCTGGCGACCAGAGGCCGGAGCTACAGCTCCGACGACTTCGACTTCATCGTGATCACCGACCGGCAGACGAACGAGCGTTCCACGATCAAGACCGTCAAGGAGCCGCTGATCAGCAGCATCCGCGCCTGGTCGAGAGACGGCTCCAAGATCCTGCTGAACATCGAGAAGAAGAACGGCGACGACTGGCTCTACATGGGCTTCGTCCTCATCGACGTGGCCGCGAAGGAGGCCAAGACGATCAACGTGTCCGACACCGCGATCCGCGGCAACGCCTTCGGCTTCGACGGCGCCGACGAGGGCGTGGTCGACGTGTACGGCGATGAGAAGAACCGGGGCCTGCGCTTCTTCGACGCCGAGGGCAACACCACGCGCTCCCTGCCGGGCATCGGCACGTTGTCCGCCGGCACGCAGGACATCTTCTCCCCCTCGGGCGAGGAGTTCGTCACCAACTGCCCCAACGGCGGCGACGGCGACCACTGCATCTGGGACAGCACCTCGGGCAAGCGGGTACGCAAGTTCTCCTCCGACTGCGACAAGGTCCTCGGCTTCTACGACGAGACCCACCTCTACTGCTGGGAGCAGCAGAACAGCGTCAACGACGAGGTCCAGGTCGTCGACTTCGAAGGCAGGCTGATCAGAAAGATGCTGGAGGTCCCCGACACCATCGACTTCAGCCCCGCCTTCACCGTCAATCCGGCCAACGGCTCCTGAACCATCCAGCACGCGCAACCGTGATGGAGGGCATGAAGACGTTGATCCGCACGGCTGTGACCGCCGCGGCACTCGCGGCGGTCACAGCCGCCTGCACCGCTTCGACGGGAGGGCCCTCGAACCCGCCGAAGCCCGTGAAGGCGAACCCCGTCCGCCTGGTGGCCTACAGCAGTTGCGACGACCTGCTGGGCGGCCTGCGCGAGCAGGCGGCCAAGAACGTCGGCCCGTACGGCTTCGGCAACGTCATACCCATCATGGCTATGGAGGACGGCCAGGCCAAGGCCAGGTCGGACACCGCCTCGGCGCCCGAGCACTCCACGACCAACGTGCACGAGGCCGGCGTGGACGAGCCCGACCTGGTCAAGACCGACGGCAACCGGATCATCACGGTCACGGACGGCACCCTGCGGATCATCGACACGGCCACCAGGAAGATCACCTCCTCGCTCAAGCTGACGGAGGGCGACCAGCGCGTCCCCGGCCTCCCCGCCGACCTGCTCGTCTCGGGTGACCGGGCGCTGGTGCTCATGCGGGGCGGCGACATCATGTACAAGACCCGGGGGCCGGTCGCGGACACCCGCTATGTGGTGGTCGATCTGGCGGGTCAGCCGAAGGTCCTGAGCACGATCAGGCCGGCGGGCTCGTACGTGGACGCCAGGATGGTCGGCTCCACCGTCCGGCTCGTCACCCGCAGCCAGCCCGACATCACCTTCCCCGAACTGCGCCAGGACGCCTCGGAGGCCGAGCGCACCAAGGAGAACGAGGCAGCGGTACGACGCGCGCCGGTCGACGCCTGGCTGCCCGCGACGGAGATCACGGACGCGGCGGGCAAGGTCACCAAGGACACGGTAAAGTGCGATCGGGTCAGCCACCCCGCCGACTACACCGGCACCTCGCTGCTGACCGTGCACACCATCGACCTGGCACAGGGCGTCACGGCGGCGGGCACCGACCCGATCAGCCTGGCCGCCGACGGCGACGTCGTCCACGGCACCGGCCAGAGCCTGTACGTGGCCAGCAACCCGCGCTGGTGGTTCCCGGTGCGCCCGCTCCCGATCGAGGAACCCGCCCCCTCGTCGAGCGCCGTGGCCCCGGCCGTGGAACCCACCCCCAGCGACCCGGTGCCGACACCCACGGTCCCCCCAGAAGAGACCGAGGTGCACAGGTTCGACATCGCCTCGGCCGGCGCCCCCACGTACGTGGCCTCGGGCAAGGTGCCCGGACGCCTGCTGAACCAGTACTCCCTGTCGGAGCACGAGGGTCACCTGCGCGTCGCCACCACCCTCAACTCCGCCGACGGCAAGACCAGCTCCAGCGCCGTCTACGTGCTCAATGCCGACTCCATGGCCAAGGTGGGCGAGGTCGGCGGCCTGGGCGAGGGCGAGCGCATCTACTCGGTCAGGTTCATCGGCGCGGTCGGCTACTGCGTCACGTTCAAGCAGGTGGACCCGCTGTACACGCTGGACCTGCGCGACCCGGCGGCCCCCAGGGTGACCGGCGAGCTGAAGATCACCGGCTACTCGGCGTACCTGCATCCCGGCGCCGAGGGCCGGCTGATCGGCATCGGCCAGGAGGCCAGCGACAAGGGCAGGACGCTGGGCACGCAGGTCTCGCTGTTCGACGTCAGCGATCCGGCGGCCCCGCGCCGCCTCTCGCAGATGTTCCAGAAGGACGCGGGTTCCGAGGCGGAGTGGGATCCGCACGCGTTCCTGTACTGGCCGAAGAGCGGCCTGTCGGTGATCCCGCTGAGCAAGCAGAACGAGTCGGGCGCCCTGGTGCTCAAGATCGATGACTCCGGGGTGAGGGAACTCGGCATGATCAAGCACCCGACCCAGAAGGGTGATTACCCGTACCAACCTGGCATTCAGCGTTCCATGGTCATCGGTGACTCGCTCTGGACGCTCTCGTACGAGGGTGTGCAGGTCAACGACGCCACCACGCTCGCCTCACAATCCTGGATCCCGCTCCGTTAAGCGACCGAAAGATGCCGGTTCGTAATGAACCGGCATCTTTTTTATGGACTTATCCCGACAAATGATGAAAGCTTTACTAACACCAACCTGTCGGATCGGCTGGTTCGTGTCACAGACGGGCCCCGATCCCCGGCAAGAGAAAGGGCCTCATGCGACCACGCACCCCCCTGCTCGCATTGCTCGTCAGCGCGCTGGCGTTACTCGCGGCGCCCCTGCCCGTCACCGCGGCCACCGCCGCTCCCGACGGCACCTACATCGTCCAGCTCAACCCGTCGATGCGCGCACCGCGCGGCGCCGCCGAGAACCAGGTGTCCCAGAGCGGCGGCCAGCTCATCGGCGTGTACGAGCACGCCTTCAAGGGCTACACCGCCCGCCTGAGCGCGGCCGCGGCCGAGCAGCTCAAGCGCGACCCGAACGTGCTCAGCGTCGAGCCCGACGCCGTGGTCACGGCCTTCCCCCAGACCATCCCCACCGGTGTACGCCGCATCTTCGGCCCCAGCAACCCCAACCTGGACATCGACGGCGTTGACGACGTCCGCATCGACGTGGACGTCGCCGTGGTCGACACCGGCTCGGACAACACCCACCCCGACCTGAACGTGGTCGCCCGCGCCAACTGCGTGACCGGCGTCTGCGTCAACAACTCCGGCACCGACGACAACGGCCACGGCACGCACGTGTCGGGCACCGTCGGCGCCCGCGACAACACCATCGGCCCGGTAGGCGTCGCACCCGGCGCCCGCATCCACGGCGTGAAGGTGCTCAACGCGGCCGGTTCCGGCACCCTGGCCGGCATCGCCGCCGGGCTCAACTGGGTGGTGGCGCGCGCGTCCACCATCGAGGTCATCAACCTGAGCCTGGGCTGCAGCGGCTGCACCAGCAGCGCGATCAGCACCGCCATCACGAATGCCGTCAACGCCGGCATCGTGGTCGTGGTGGCGGCGGGCAACAGCCACGCGAACACCTCCGGCTTCTTCCCGGCCAACCACCCCGACGTGGTCACCGTCTCCGCGCTGACCGACAACGACGGTTTGGCCGGCGGCGCCGGGGGCAGCACGCTCTCGTGCCGCAGCGAGACCGACCAGGACGACACCTCGGCGTTCTACTCCAACTTCGGCAGCACCGTGGAGATCACCGCGCCGGGCACCTGCATCTACTCGACCTGGCCTGGCGGCGCCTACAACACGATCAGCGGCACCTCGATGGCCAGCCCGCACGTGGCGGGCGCGGCGGGCATCCTCACCTCGGGCTCCCGCAAGCCGACGAACAGGGCGGGCTCGCTGGCCGTACGCAGCACGCTGATCTCGACCGGCAACCTCAACTGGACCGACGACTCGGGTGACGGCGTGAAGGAGCCGCTGCTCGACGTACACGACGCCACGCGCTACTAGCCGGCGTTGACGCCCTAGAGAACCATCCTGGAAACGGGCGGTCCGCGGACCCCGCAGCGCCGCGGGCCGCCCCTCCTACTCGCCGGTCAGCTCGCGCCCGCAGCACCTCAGCACGATAAAAATCGAGGTATCCGGACAAAAGCTCTCGGGGGTCTGACACCTGCTTCAAGGAATCGCTCACGTGTGCTCCGGTACGACGACGGGGACGATCTCCGGCGCGCCGAGCCTGATCGCGTCAGCCTCCTGGTCGGAGTCCTGCTCCTGCGAGCGACGTTCGGACTCCACACGCTTTGTGTAGTATTCCACCTCCCTCTTCACTTGCTCCCCGTCCCAGTCGAGCGGCCCCGCCAGCAGCTCCGCCGCCTCCTGCGCCACCGCGACCCCGCGGTGGAAGGTCTCGATGGAGATCCGGGTACGCCGCGTCAGCACGTCGTTGAGATGCCGGGCGCCCTCGTGCGTGGCGGCGTAGACGACCTCGGCCCGCAGATAGTCGTCGGCCCCCGCCAGCGGCCGGCCCAGCGACGGATCCCTCTCGATCAGCTCCAGCAGCTCGTCGATCATCGAGCCGTAGCGCTGGAGCAGGTGCTCGATCCTGGCCACGTGCAGCCCGGAGGTCTGGGCGATGCGGTGCCGGGAGTTCCACAACGCCTGATAGCCCTCGGCGCCCACCAGCGGCACCCGGTCGGTGCACGAACGCGGCACCCGCTGGTCGAGCCCGTGCGCGACGGCGTTCACCGCGTCCTCCGCCATGACCCGGTACGTCGTGTACTTCCCGCCCGCCACCATCACCAGCCCGGGCACGGGATGCGCCACCACGTGCTCCCTGGACAACTTCGAGGTCTCGTCGGACTCGCCCGACAACAACGGCCGCAGCCCCGCGTAGACGCCCTCGACGTCGTCGCGGGTCAGCGGCACCGACAACACGGCGTTGACGTGGTCGAGCAGGTAGTCGATGTCCGTACGGGAGGCGGCAGGGTGGCTCTTGTCGAGCGTCCACTCCGTGTCTGTGGTGCCGATGATCCAGTGGCGGCCCCAGGGGATCACGAACAGCACCGACTTCTCCGTGCGCAGGATGATGCCGGTCAGCGAGTGGATCCGGTCGCGGGGCACGACGAGGTGGATGCCCTTGGAGGCGCGTACGTGGATCTGCCCGCGGCCTCCGACCAGCTCCTGGATGTCGTCGGTCCAGACGCCGGTGGCGTTGACGACCTGCCGGGCGCGTACTTCGAGCTCCTCGCCGGTCTCCAGGTCGCGCACGCGCACGCCGGTGACCCGCTCGCCCTCCCGCAGGAACCCCACCACCTGCGCCCTCTGAGCGATGTGCGCGCCATAGGTGGCCGCGGTGCGCAACATGGTCATCACGTAGCGGGCGTCGTCCACCTGGGCGTCCCAGTATTGGACGGCGCCGGTGAAGGCCGTCTTCTTCAGCGCCGGGGCCAGGCGCAGCGCCCTCGACCTGGACAGGTGCCGGTGCCCCGGCACGCCGCGGGTCACCCCTGACGCGATGCCGAGCGTGTCGTAGAGCGCCACCCCAGCGCCGACGTAGGGGCGCTCCCAGCCGTAGTGGGTCATCGGGAACAGGAACGGCACCGGCCTGACCAGGTGCGGCGCGATGCGCTGCAACAGCAGTGCCCGTTCGCGCAGGGCTTCTCGTACGAGCTCGAAGTTGAGCTGCTCCAGGTAGCGCAGGCCGCCGTGGATCAGCTTGGACGAGCGCGACGACGTGCCCGAGGCGAAGTCACGCGCCTCGACCAGGCCGACGTCCAGCCCGCGCGTCACGGCGTCGAGCGCGATCCCCGCACCCACAACGCCGCCGCCGACCACGACCACGTCGAGCTCCTGAGCCGCCATGCGCCGCAACGCCTCGACCCGCTCCGCGGGCCCGAGCCGACCCACGTCTCTTCCCGACGCCATACTCTCCCCCTGACGGTCGCCGGATACTTACCCCAAAACCCTCTTCCATCATCCTTTACGCGCTGCCGTCGCTCACCACCCGCCGCACTCCGGCTGACGACCCTCCAGGAAACGGCCTCTGACCCATCAGCGGCGCGCCACCGCTACGCGAGCCCACCTTGCCCGGATTCCGTGGTCAGCCCCGGGTTCCGTGGTCAGCCCCGGGTTCCGTGGTCAGCCCCGGGTTCCGTGGTCAGCCCCGGGTTCCGTGATCAGGCGCGGGATTCCGTGATCAGGTGCGTATGACCTTCACGCCCGCGTCCGTGAGCCGGCCCGCCGCCTCGTCCGAGAGCTGGGCGTCGGTGACGAGCGTGTCGATCTGCGCGATCGGGCAGATCCGGGAGAAGGCGCGCTTGCCGACCTTCGAGGAGTCGGCCACCACCACGACCTGGGCGGCTCGGCTGATCAGCAGGTTGTTGACGCTGGCCTCCCCCTCGTGGTGGGCCGAGGCGCCCAGCTCGACGTCCAGCCCGTCGACCCCCAGGAAGGCCACGTCCAGCGTCACCTGCTCCAGCACTCCGCTGGCCAGCGGGCCGATGAGCTCATAGGACTGCTGCCTGGCCACCCCGCCCGTCACCACGATCTTGACGTGCTGCCGGACGGTGAGCTCTGAGGCGATGTTGAGCGCGTTCGTGACGATCGTGAACCCGCTCTCCAGCGTGGCCACCGTCGCGAGCGTACGCGCGAGCTCCGAGGTGGTCGTGCCGCCGTTGAGCCCGACCACGGCCCCTGGCGTGACCAGCTCGGCGGCAGCGGCGGCGATGCGGTGTTTCTCGTCGGCGTGCCTGGCCGTCTTGTAGCGCAACGGCAGGTCGTAGCTCACGCTCTGCGCGACGGCCCCGCCCCGCGTGCGCATGAGCATCTGCTGCTGGGCGAGTTGGTCGAAGTCCCGCCTGATCGTCGCGGTGGAGACGTCGAGCGCCTGGGCGGCCTCCTCCACCGACAGCCTGCCCCCCTGCGCCAGCAGTTCCAGGATGGCGTTCCAGCGGTCATAGCGGGACACGGAACCTCCCTAAGGGACGAGGTCAGCAGCAAGCGTGGCACAAGCTGGGGTGCCAGGCCAACAGTGTTCATAACTGCTCTTTCCTGATATAAAAACAGCAGAAACAATCAATCATGGGGAGGTAAGCGGTGACCAGTCACACCGAAGCCGAGATCGCGTCCCAGCCGTCGTGCTGGCGCCGCGCCGTTGCCGACGTTCCCGCCGACGCGCTGCCCCGCCGGGGTGAGCGGGTCGCCGTCGTCGGCTGCGGCACGTCGTGGTTCGTCGCGATGTCCTACGCCGTGCTGCGCGAGCGGGCCGGCCACGGCGAGACCGACGCGTTCGCCGCCTCCGAGTTCCCGTCAGGGCGCGGCTACGACCGCGTGCTGGCGCTGTCCAGGTCCGGCACCACGACAGAGGTCCTGGAGCTGCTGGCCCAGAGCACCACGAAGAGCACGGCCATCACCGCCGACCCCGACACGCCGATCATGTCGGCCGCCGACGAGGTCGTCGTGCTCGACTACGCCGATGAGAAGTCGGTCGTGCAGACCAGGTTCGCCACCACGCAGCTCGCCCTGCTCCGCGCCGCCCTGGGCGAGGACCTCACGGCGGCGATCGCCGACGCGGAGCGGGCCGTGGCCGAGCCGCTGCCCGACGAGCTGGTCCAGGCCGAGCAGTTCAGCTTCCTCGGCACCGGCTGGTCCGTCGGCCTGGCCCAGGAGGCCGCGCTGAAGATGCGCGAGGCGTCCAGGTCGTGGACGGAGGCCTACCCGGCGATGGAATACCGGCACGGGCCGATCAGCATCGCCGCGCCAGGGCGTGTGACGTGGATGCTCGGCACCGCCCCCGAGGGCCTGCGCGCGCAGGTCGAGGAGACCGGCGGGACGTTCGTCGAGAGCGGGCTCGACCCGATGGCCGAGCTGATCCGCGCCCAGCGGGTCGCGGTGGCGCGGGCTTTCGCGCGGGGGCTCGACCCCGACGAGCCCATGCACCTCACGCGATCTGTGATCCTTTCTCCATGAGCCTTACTCTTGCCGACGCCAGGATCGTGACCCCCGAGGGAGTGCACGAGGGGTGGCTGACCATCGAAGACGGCCGCATCACGCATGTCGGCCATGGATCCGCCCCCGGCCCGGGCCTCAGCCTGGGCGGCCGGCACGTCGTGCCGGGGTTCGTGGACATTCACAACCACGGCGGCGCGGGCGGTTCCTTTCCCACTGGCGAGCTCGACAAGGCGCGTGACGCCGTGGCGCTGCACCGCCGCCACGGCACGACCACGACGATGGCCAGCCTGGTCACCGACTCGATCGAGGGCCTGACCAGGGCCGCGGCGGCGCTGGCCGAGCTGTGTGACGAGGGTTTGCTGGCCGGGATCCACTTCGAGGGCCCCTACATCGCCAAGGCCCGCTGCGGCGCGCACGACCCGACGCAGCTGCGCGAGCCGTCGCCGCAGGAGTTCGCCGGGCTGGTGAAGGCGGGGCGGGGGCACGTGCGCATGGTGACCATCGCGGCCGAGCTGCCCGGGGCGCTCGACACGATCAGGATGGCCGTCGCGGAGGGCGTGATCGCCGCCGTCGGGCACAGCGACGCCGACTACGACCAGACGATCGCGGGCATCGAGGCGGGCGCGAGCGTGGCCACACACCTCTACAACGCGATGCCGCCGCTCGGGCACCGCGCTCCAGGGCCGGTGGCGGCGCTGCTGGACGACGAGCGGGTGACGGTCGAGCTGATCAACGACGGGGTGCACGTGCATCCGGCGATGTTGCGGCTGGCGTACGAGGTGGCCGGGCCCGGCAGGACCGTGCTGATCACCGACGCGATGTCCGCCGCCGGCCTCGGCGACGGCGACTACGTGCTCGGTCCCATGCGGGTGCGCGTGGACGACGGCGTGGCGCGGCTGGTCGAGGGCGGTTCGATCGCGGGCTCGACGCTCACCATGGACGTGGCGTTCCGGCGCGGCGTCCAGGAGGTCGGCATGTCGCTGCCGGACGCGGTGCAGGTGGCCTCGCTGACGCCCGCACGAGTGCTCGGCCTGGCCGACACCATCGGCTCCATCGCCGTCGGCAAGGCCGCCGACCTGGTGGTGCTCTCCGATTCCCTGGAGGTCAACGGCGTGCTGAAGGACGGCGTCTGGATCACGGAGCCCTGACATGATCCTCACGGTGACGCTCAACCTCGCTCTCGACGTGACCTACCAGGTGCCCGGCGTGGACTGGGACGGGGTCAACCGGGTCGGCGCGGTGCACAGGCGCGCGGGCGGGAAGGGCGTCAACGTGGCCAGGGTACTGGCCGCGCTCGGCCGGGACGTGCTGGTCACGGGGCTGGCGGGCGGCCCGACCGGCCAGGCGATCGCGTCCGACCTGGCGGCGGCGGGCCTGCCCAGCGCGCTGCACGGCATCGCCGCCGACTCCCGCACGACCCTCGCCGTCTGCGACACCCCCGCCTCTGAAGGCGCTGCCCGAACCGGTGCCGTCCCGGACGCCAACGCGGGCGGATCGGGCGTGGGCGGGTCAGGAGGGGGCGCGTCAGGCGGGGGCGCGTCAGGCGGGGGCGCGTCAGGTGCTGTTCGCACGGCGCTGTTCAACGAGCCAGGTCCCGAGGTCACGCCTGCCGAGCTGGCCGCGTTCCTGCGGCACTACGAGTCCCTCGTGGGCGACGCCGACGCGGTCGTCATCTCGGGCAGCCTGCCGCGCGGCGTCCCCGCCGACACCTACGCGACGCTGGCCGCCATCGCCGCCGGCGCGGGCGTCCCCGCCATCGTGGACGCCGACGGCGACCCTCTGCGCCACGCGCCCAAGGGCCGCCCCTCCATCGTCAAGCCCAACGCCGAGGAGCTGGCCAGGGCCGTGCCCGGCGGCACCCCTGCCGAGGGCGCGCAGGCGCTGCGCGGCCAGGGCGCGGGTGCCGTGGTGGTGTCCATGGGCGCCGACGGGCTGCTGGCCGTGACGGCGGAGGGAATGTTCCGGGCGCGGATGCCGTACACCGTGCGGGGGAACCCGACCGGCGCGGGCGACTCGCTCGTGGCCGGGCTGGCGCTGGGCCTGGTCGAGCCCGAGCCGTGGCCGGAGCGGCTCAGACGGGCCGCGGCGCTCGGCGCGGCGGCCGTGGCCAGGCCCGTGGCCGGCGAGTTCGACCCCGACGTCTACGCCGACATACACCCCCAGATCACCATCACGTAAGGAGCCCGCCATGCCCCTCGCCGCCATCGGCGACATCGTCAGCCAGTCACCCGCGGGGGTGGGCGCGTTCAACGTGATCCAGCTTGAGCACGCCTCCGCGATCGTGACCGGCGCGGAGGCCCTCGGCCTGCCGGTCGTGCTGCAGATCAGCGAGAACTGCGTGCGCTACCACGGCGCGCTGGAGCCGATCGCGGTGGCCGCGCTCGCCGTCGCCAGGCGCGCCGAGGTGCCGGTCGCGGTCCACCTCGACCACGCCACCGACCGCGCGCTCGTCGAGGAGGCGGTGCGGCTGGGGCTGGGCTCGGTCATGTACGACGCCTCCGCCCTGCCCGACGAGGACAACGTCGCCGCCACGGCCGAGGTGGCGGCCTGGTGCCACGAGCGCGGCGTGTGGGTGGAGGCCGAACTGGGCGAGGTCGGGGGCAAGGACGGCGTGCACGCGCCCGGGGCCCGTACCAAGCCGCACGAGGCGGTGGACTACGTGAGCAGGACCGGCGTGGACGCGCTGGCCGTGGCCGTGGGCACCTCGCACGCCATGACGACCAAGGACGCGGTGCTGGACCTGGAGCTCATCGCCGAGCTGCGGACCGCGGTGCCGGTGCCGCTGGTGCTGCACGGCTCCTCCGGGGTGCCGGACGACGTGCTGCGCGAGGCCGTACGGCAGGGCATGAAGAAGATCAACATCGCGACGCACCTGAACAAGGCGTTCACCGGTGCCGTACGCGACTATTTGGCTCACGACGAGCGGGTCGTGGACTCCCGCAAATACCTCAAGGCGGGCCGCGACGCGGTCGCACGGGAGGTCACCCACCTCCTGGGCGTGCTCACGGGCTGAGCGCGTCAGCGCCTGCTCACGGGCTGAGCCGCCGGGGCGTCAGCGCCTGCTCACAGGCTGAGCGGCTTGCGCGTCAGCGCCTGCTCACGGGCTGAGCGGCTTGCGCATCAGGTAGGCGGAGCGGCCCTCAAGGTTCGCCTGGCCGGTCCTGACATAGCCGAGTGACTCGTACAGGGCGATGTTGGCGGCCATCTTCACGTTGGTGTAGAGGCGCAGCGCGGGCAGCCCCAGCCTGCGCGCCTCCTCTTCGGCGTAGGCCAGCAGCGCCCGCCCGATGCCCTTGCCGTGCAGGTCGGGGTGGACCGCGACATTGTCCACCAGCAGCACGCCGTCCTCGGGGACGAGCACGATGAGCCCTTCGAGCCGGTCGAACCCGCTGGTCACGTGCACCCGACCTGCGGCGATGAGCGCGGCGTAGTCGGACTCCAGCGGCAGCGGCCGCGTGCCGATGACCTCGATCCACGGCGTGTAGGCGTCGTGGACGAGCCGCTCCACGGCCGCCAGGTCACTCTCACCGGCCAGTCTCATGTGCCCCATGATGCCAGGCACTAAGGCAGCAGCCGCTCGACGGCGCTGGTCACGAGCCGGTGGATCTCCTCCTCGCCGAACACGTCGGGCAGCGTGAGCCGCTCGACCACCAGCCAGTTCATCGCCAGATAGAGCAGCACCACGGTGTCGGCGTCGCCGGGCAGGCCCGAGTCGAGGTGGTAGCGGACGTTGGCCTCGACGTCGGCGCGGATGCGCGCGGTCAGCACGGCCCGCAACTCCGGCCGCCTGGTGGACTCCAGCCGCAGCTCCATCAGGGCCAGGTAGCCGGACCTGAACGACGAGACCCGATCGACCACCTCCTGCATGAGCTGGGCCACCCGGTCCCGGTCACGCGGCCCCGCGAGGCTGTCGGCCATCACGGCGTCGTCGGGCTGCAGCCGTTCGTAGATCCGCCCGCCCGCCTGGGTGAACATCTCGTCGCGGCTGGCGAAGTAGTTGGAGGCCGTGCCGGTGGGCACCTCCGCCTGCGCGTCCACCGCCCTGAACGTCAGCCCGCGAGCGCCCTCCCTGGCCAGCACCTCGATCGCGGCATCCACCAGCGCCGCCCGCCGGGCGACATTCTGTCTGACCATCTTGACACCACTCCACTTGTAGTACTACGGTCAAACCACTTCAAGCATAGTACTTCAATGGGAGTTGATCGGTATGCGAAAGCTCGTTTACTACGTCGCCACCTCGATCGACGGCTACATCGCGGGCCCGAACGGCGAATTCGACTTCTACCCGATGGCCGACGACATGACGGCCCAGCTCAACGCCGAATACCCGGAGACCGTTCCCACACACATCCGGGCCCAGGTCGGCCTCGACGTCCCGAACAAGCGCTTCGACACCGTCCTCATGGGCCGCAGCTCCTACGAGCCCGGGCTGGCCGTAGGCGCGACCAGCCCATACGCCCACCTGCGCCAGTACGTCATCTCCACCACCATCAAGAGCATCGACGACCCGGCCGTGGAGCTCGTCGCCGGCGATCCCCTCGGCCTGGTCCGCCGGCTCAAGCAGGAGGACGGCCTGGACATCTACCTGTGCGGCGGCGGCAACCTGGCGGCCCAGCTCCTGCCGGAGATCGACGAACTCGTCATCAAGTGCTATCCGGTGGTCGCCGGGGCCGGCATCCCGGCCTTCCACGGCGTCTTCGCCCCCACCGTCTTCGCCCTGACCGGGACCAGGACGTTCAGCAACGGCACCGTGGTCATGACCTACAGCCGCTAGATGCCGACCAGGTCATCGCGGTAGTCAGCCGAGGCCAGCGGGTTGCCGTAGTCGCGCGAGTGCACGATGAGGCCGTCCCTGATCCTCATGACCATGATGTACGTGTTCGCGATGGCCTTGCCGGAGGAGATCACCCGCCCGTGCAGATCGTACTCGACGATGACCACCTCGGGGTCGGCGCTTTCGTGGATCACCACGTTCTCCAGCCTCTCCTGGCGTAGCACCTTCGCCGCCATCGCGAACCTGCTCCTGTGCCCCTCCCGGCCCTCGAACCTGGTCGGGATGCCCTGCGGCGCGAACGGGATCTCGATAACCGAGTCCTCCGCGTAGAGATCGGCCAGCGCGGGCAGGTCGCCACCGGTCGTCACCTCCAGAAAACGATCGACCACTGCACGGGCGTTCATCACATGACCTCCAGTAGAATCCGGAACGTACAACCCGCTTAGACGTTACGGAACGTCCGTTCCGCTTGTCAACCCGGAGGTCCTGCATGACCGTCCGCGCCGACGCCCGCCACAACCGCGCTCGCGTCCTGGCGGCGGCCCAGGAGGCGTTCGCCGAGGAGGGCCCGTCGGTCCCGCTCGACGAGGTCGCCCGCCGCGCCGGCGTGGGCGCCGGCACCGTCTACCGGCACTTTCCCAGTAAGGACGCGCTGCTCACGGCGGTGGTGACCGACCGGCTCGACCGGCTCACCACCGACCTCACCGCCCTGTCCGCACCCCCCGGCCACGGCCCTCCCCGCGACCCGGGCACGACCTTCTTCACCGCTTTCACCCGCTCGGTCCACCAGGTGGCGCTCAACAAGGCCCTGTGCGAGTCCATGACCTCGGCGGCGATCGCCCCAGGCATCCGCGACCGCCTCCTGGAAGCCCTGATCCCCCTCCTGACCGGCGCCCAGGAGGCGGGAGCCGTCCGCCACGACGTGACACCGGCCGACGTGATGACCCTGATCGCCGGCTGCGCCACCATGGAGCACGCCGCCCCCGGCCGAGGCACCGCCGTCGTCATGGACGGCCTCAGAGTGTCAGGCGTCACCGTAACGAAACATAACGAAACTCAGTGCGCAGAGTGCGGCGGCGAGATCCCGCCCACCACCACCGGCCGACCCGCCCGCTACTGCGGCAACGCCTGCAGGCAACGAGCCCATCGCCGCAGGACCGTCACCAAGGCACCGGCTCCCCATCTCGGAAGAACCCCCCAGTAGGGCCGGAGTCAGGCAGATCAACCGCCCACACCACGCTCCGGGCCCCCTCGGCCACCGGCCGCCCACCGGGCCCGCCCATGTCGGTCGCCACCCACCCGGGGCACACCGCATTGATCACGATGCCGTCCAGCTCGGCGGCCAGGATCTTGGTCAACGCGTTCAGCCCGGCCTTGGACACCGCGTACGCCGGAGTCCCCGCCCCCATCGAGGCCAGCGACCCCGCCTCGCTGGAGACGTTCACCACCCGCGGATGCGCCGACTCCCGGAGCAGGGGCAACAGCGCCAACGTCATCCGCCACGCGCCCAGCAGATTGGTCTCCAGCGCCTCCCGTACCACGCCCAGGTCCGCCCCTGAGGCCCGCTGCCAGGTGTCGTAGTGAATGGCCGCGTTGTTGACCAGCACATCGACCCGCCCATGGGCCCGCCGCAGATCCCGCGCGAACCTCTCCACGGACCCCGGCTCGCTCACGTCGAGCTGCGCGGCCTCCACGCCCACCTCACCGGCCGCCTTCCCGGCCGCGCCCAGCTCGCCCGCCGCCCTCTGAGCCGTGCCCAGCTCGTCGGCCGACCGCTGGGCCGTGCCCAGCTCCGCGCCCAGCTCGCCGGCCGCCTTCTGGGCCTTGCCCAGGTCCCTGGCGGTCAGCACCACGAGGTCGCCGGCCGCCGCGAGCTGCCGCGCCACCTCCCGCCCGATCCCCCGGTTGGCCCCGGTGACCACGCAAACCCGGCCCATCACAGCCTCCTCCGCAGGAAGTCCCGCTCGACCTCGTTGCCCGACCGGGCGATGGCCGCCTCGTACGCCTCCCCGGCCTCCCTCTCCTTCCCCATGCGCCGCAGCAGATCAGCCCGTACGGCATGGAACAGGTAATAATCGCCCGCCTCAAGCTCATCGACGACCCGCAGCGCCGCTTCAGGCCCCTCGACCTCGGCCAGCGCCACCGCCCGGTTCAACGCCACCACGGGCGTGGGCGTGAACGTCAGCAGCAGGTCGTACAGCCGCAGGATCTGCCCCCAGTCCGTCTCCCCCGCGTCGCTGTGGACGGCGTTGATGGCCGCCTGCACCTGGTACGGCCCCGGCTCGTCCCGCCGCAGGCACCACCTGACGATGGCCTGCCCCTCCTCGACGAGCCCCCGGTCCCATCTCCCGCGATCCTGCTCGGCCAGCGGCACGAACTCCCCGCCCGCCCCGGTACGTGCCGCGCGCCGCGCCTCGATGAGCACCATGAGCGCGAGCAGCCCCATGACCTCGGGCTCGTCCGGCATGAGCCCGGCCAGCAGCCGCCCGAGCCTGATGGCCTCGGCGCACAACTCCTCGCGCACGAGCCGGTCCCCCGAGCTGGCCGTGTACCCCTCGTTGAAGATCAGGTACACCACCGCCAGCACCGACCGCAGCCGCTCCGGCAGGTCGGCCTCCCCCGGGATCCGGTACGGGATCCGCGCCCCCCGGATCTTGCCCTTGGCCCTGACCAGCCGCTGCGCCATCGTCGATTCGGGCACCAGGAAGGCCCTGGCGATCTCCGGGGTCGTGAGCCCGCCCAGCAACCGCAGCGTGAGCGCCACCTGAGCATGAGTGGCCAGCGCCGGATGGCAGCAGGTGAAGATCAGCCGCAGCCGGTCGTCACGGACGGGCCCCTCCTCCAGCGGTTCGCCGGCGGCGTACAACAACGCGGCCTGGGCGTGCTTGTCCGGCCGCGCCGACTCCCTGCGCAGGCGGTCGACGGCCCGGTTGCGCGCGGTGGTGATGATCCATCCGGCGGGGCTCGGCGGCACCCCTGACTCCGGCCAGTGGCGCACCGCCACGGCGAACGCCTCCTGCACGGCCTCCTCGGCCACGTCGATGTCGCCGAAGACGCGTACGAGCACGGCCACCGCCCTGCCGTACTCCTCGCGGAACACCCGCTCGATCCCGGACACGCTCAGCGCTCGACGGCGGCCCGCCGCTGGATGGCCTCCACCTGGTTCTTGGCGTCCCTCAGGGAGGCCCCCGTCACTTTGCGGTAGATCGCGATGGCCCTGATCGTCTTACCGGCCCGCAGCGCGTGGAAGAAGTCCGGCGGAAGGTGAGACCCTTCGGCGCCCGCGGAATCGATGCCGAGATAGCGCTGGAGTGCCTCCACCTGCTGCTCAAGCCGGGCAATTCTGTCCTCAACGGATTCCATGGCAGGAACCCTACGGCGCGGGCCGCCACCGTGGAAGCGAGCGGCGGCCCTACGCGGTCAGCGCTGGGTCGGGGCCACGACCACCTCGACGCGCTGGAACTCCTTGATGTCGGAGTAGCCGGTCGAGGCCATGACCCGCTTCAGCGCGCCCATCAGGTTCATCGACCCGTCGGCCACGCTGGACGGCCCGTGCAGGATCTGCTCCAGCGTCCCCACCGTCCCGAACTCGACCCGCCGCCCCCGCGGCAGATCCGGGTGGTGCGCCTCGGAGCCCCAGTGAAAGCCGTGCCCCGGCGCCTCGGCGGCCCGCGCCAGCGGCGAGCCCACCATCACGGCGTCGGCGCCACAGGCGATGGCCTTGGCGATGTCGCCGGAGGTGCCCATGCCGCCGTCGGCGATCACGTGCACGTAGCGGCCGCCGGACTCGTCCATGTAGTCGCGCCGCGCCGCCGCCACGTCGGAGATCGCGGTGGCCATCGGCACCACCACGCCCAGCACGTTGCGCGTCGTGTGCGAGGCGCCGCCGCCGAAGCCCACCAGCACGCCCGCGGCGCCGGTGCGCATGAGGTGCAGGGCCGCGGTGTAGGTGGCGCAGCCGCCCACGATGACCGGCACGTCCAGCTCGTAGATGAACTGCTTGAGGTTGAGCGGCTCGGCCCGCCCCGACACGTGCTCGGCGGAGACCGTCGTGCCGCGGATGACGAAGATGTCCACGCCCGCGTCGATCACGGCCTTGTGGTACTGGACCGTGCGCTGCGGCGACAGGCGCACGGCGGTGGTCACCCCGGAGCCGCGGATCTCCTCGATCCTGCGGCCGATCAGGTCTTCCTTGATCGGGGCCGCGTAGATCTCCTGGAGCCGCCTGGTGGCCGCCTCCTGGTCGAGGGCGGCGCACTCCTCAAGCAGCGGCAGCGGGTCCTCGTAGCGCGTCCACAGCCCTTCGAGGTCGAGCGGGGCCAGGCCGCCGAGCCGGCCGATCTCGATGGCGGTGGCCGGCGAGACCACGCTGTCCATGGGAGCGACGACCACGGGCAACTCGAACCGGTAGGCGTCGATCTGCCAGGCGATCGAGACCTCCTCCGGGTCACGGGTGCGCCGCGAGGGCACCAGGCCGATCTCGTCAAGCGAGTACGCCCGCCGCCCGGTCTTCCCCCGGCCGATCTCCACCTGCTGAGTCATGAACTTACCTTCTGTGATAGTTCGGAGCTTCCACGGTCATCTGAATGTCGTGGGGGTGGCTCTCCTTGAGCCCCGCCGACGTGATCGGCATGAGCTCGCAGTCGGTGTGCATCCGGTCGATCGTGCGGCAGCCCGCGTACCACATGCCCTGGCGCAGCCCGCCGATGAGCTGGTGGGCGACGGCCGCGACGGGGCCACGGTAGGGGACCTGGCCCTCGATGCCCTCGGGGATGTACTTGTCCTCGCCGCCGACGTCCGCCTGCGCGTAGCGGTCCTTGCTGAAGGAGGTGCCGCCGCGCTCGCGGTTGCGCACGGCGCCGAGCGACCCCATGCCCCGGTACGACTTGAACTGCTTGCCGTTGATGAAGATCAGCTCACCGGGCGACTCCTCGCACCCGGCGAGCAGCGAGCCCAGCATGACCGTGTCGGCCCCGGCGGCGATCGCCTTGACGATGTCGCCGGAGTACTGAAGCCCGCCGTCGCCGATCACCGGCACCCCGGCGGGCGCACACGCCTTGGACGCCTCGTAGATGGCCGTGACCTGCGGGGCGCCGACCCCGGCCACCACCCGGGTGGTACAGATGGAGCCCGGCCCCACACCCACCTTGACCGCGTCCGCGCCCGCGTCGACCAGCATCTGCGCGCCGGCCCTGGTCGCGATGTTGCCGCCGATGACCTCGACCTTGCTGTTGGCCTTGACCTTGGCGATCATGTCGGCCAGCCCCTTGGAGTGACCGTGGGCCACGTCCACGACCACCACGTCCACCCCGGCCTCGATGAGCGCCTTGGCACGCAGCTCGGCGTCGCCGCCGACGCCCACGGCCGCCCCGACGACGAGCCGGCCGTCGGCGTCCTTCGTGGCCAGCGGGTACTGCTCGCTCTTGGTGAAGTCCTTGACCGTGATCAGGCCGCGCAGCCTGCCCTCGCCGTCCACGAGCGGCAGCTTCTCGATCTTGTTCTGTCTCAGCAGCGCGAACGCGTCGTCACGCGACACCCCCACCGGCGCGGTGACCAGCGGCATCTTCGTCATGACCTCGCGTACGGGCCGCGCCTGGTCGGTCTCGAAGCGCATGTCGCGGTTGGTCACGATCCCGACCAGCGTGCCTGACACGTCCGTCACCGGCACCCCGGAGATCCGGTACGTGGCGCACAACCGCTCCACGTCGGCCAGCGTGTCGTCAGGGCTGCACGTCACGGGGTTGGTGACCATGCCGGCCTCGGACCGCTTGACCAGGTCCACGTGCTGCGCCTGCTCCTCGACCGACAGGTTGCGGTGCAGGATCCCGATGCCACCCTGCCTGGCCATGGCGACCGCCATGCGCGCCTCGGTGACGGTGTCCATGGCGGCGGAGACCAGCGGAATGGACAGCGTGATGCCCCTGGACAACCGGGACCGGGTGTCGGCCTCCCCCGGCTGCAGGTCCGAGTATCCCGGCACCAGCAGCACGTCATCGAAGGTCAAACCCATCTCGGTGAACTTGGACATGCCGCGGCCCCCTCCTGCCTCTGCGCATTGATTCAGCTAAGTCTAGGGCCTGGCCCCAAAACGCATGCGAGGGAGTGCCGTCGTCTGGAGGAGCGGGGGGGAAGACGGCGGTATCTGGCGACCGTCATCACGAAAGTGCGGTCATGAGCAGGCCGGCCCCCGGCCACAAAGTGCCGGGGGAAGGGACGGTCGGTGATCCGTCCCTTCCCCCGGCCACCGGCATCCGAGCCCGGCGGCGCACCGCACCACCGAACCCCCCTCCGCGTCCTGATGGCCGTGGCCGCCGCGCCCTTGCTGGATGCCGACGCTAGGTAAAGCCTGCGTCACTCAGCGGCACACCGCAATGTGAAAACGTGCAACTGCACGAAGTTACATCTCGCGTCCAACAAGTCGGCGCAACCAGCGGACACAGGCGCAATGCGGGGTTATCCTCGCGGCACGCCCGTGTCCCCCAACGGAGCCGCCCATAATGCGCAATGGACCCCGAATCGTGTCAGATCCCTTTGAGACGCTGGGTCTCGACCCGGCCCAGACGGCGCTCTACTCGGCGGTGCTGCGCCTGCACAAAGCCACCCGCACCGATTTGGCGCAGGCCATGGACGGACCGGTCGAGAAGGTCGGACGTCAGCTCGACGACCTCGTCAAGCTGGGCGTGATCGACGAACAATCAGGCCAGTACCTGGCCAGACACCCCGCGGCGGCCCTCGGCCGGGTGATCGCCGAACGCCTCGACCGGCTCGCCGAGGAGAGCCGGATGATCGACTCGGCACTCGGCTCGATCCGGGGCCTGATCCGCGACTACGACGCCGGCCGCGACTATCGCAGCGGCCCTTTCACGGTGGAGATGGCGAGCGGCGCGGACGTGTTGTACGAGAGCGTGGTGGGCCTCTCCATACAGTCCCATTCGCCGCCTTTGACATTACTCACCGCAGTTCCCGACGAGCGCACCATAACCGACTTTGCTCGGAAATTTGCGGATCCATGGATTGACGCGCAACAACGAAAACTTCTCACGGTTCGCGCGATCATTCCCGTCTCCTCCCTCGTCCTGCCCGGCGTACGCGACCAGCTGACCCGCCTCGTCGAAACCGGCGGCCAGATACGCACGCTGGACCGCCTGCCGAGCTGGTTCATGACCGCCGGCCCCGAGGTCGCCGGCCTGCCCGCGCACTGGGGCGGCAACCTGCCCGACCACGCCTACAACTTCTATCTCGTACGCACCTCGGTCGTCGTCGGCATGCTGCGCTCGCTCTTCGAGGAGTTGTGGGGCCGCGCCCTGCCCCTCCCCTGGGGCCGCAGGGGCGACGGCATGGTCCAGGTGCTGCGCCTGGCCGCGCAGGGCATGTGCGACGACTCGATAGCCCGCCAGCTCGGGATCTCGGTCCGTACGGTCCGCGCTCGATTCGCCGACGCCATGACCGAGTTGGGCGCTCAATCCCGCTTTCACGCAGGTGTCGAGGCTGCCAGACGTGGATGGCTGAGGTAATCCCCACCGCGCGGGCCGCTTCGGTCATATGGTGGGAAGGTGCTGGAAGACGTCCCCCGCGATCCGTTCGCGGACGACCCGAACGACCCTTCCTCGGCGATGGGCGCGCTCGACGACGCCGAGCCCCTCACCGCGGCCGAGCGTGACGAGGCCATCACCGACCTCGCCGACGTCGAGGTCTTCCGCTCCCTGCTGGAACCGCAGGGGGTGCTGGGGCTCGTGCTCGACTGCCCGGAATGCGGCGAGCAGCACTTCTTCGACTGGGAGCTGCTGCGCGGCAACCTGAAACAGATGATCGAGAAAGGCCAGCCCCAGGTGCACGAGCCGGCCTTTCACCCTGACCCTGCCGACTACGTCAGCTGGGACTACGCCAGAGGCTATGTCGACGGTGTCATCGACACGGAGGAACGCCGCTGATCGACATCATCGAGCAGCACGGCCAGCAACCGCGCTGCCGGATCGCCTGAGTCAGGCCTCTCTCCACGACCGAGCGCATCGAGCAGCGCGTCGGTCTCTTCTTCAGGCGTCAAGCCGACTCCAGCTCGGCCATCTGCCGCAACCTCGCAAGCGCCCGATGCTGGGCGACGCGAACCGCACCCGGTGACATACCGAGTACATTACCGGTCTCCTCGGCCGACAGCCCCGACACCACCCGCAACAACAGCAACTCGCGCTGATTGTCGGGCAGCCTGGCCAGCAGTCGCCGAGCGTGCTCCACCTCGATGTAGCGGACCACCGTCTCCTCGGGCCCTGGCCGCTCATCCGGCCCGTCGGGCAGATCCTGGGTCGGCACGGCCGACCGCACTGAACTTCGTAGCGCATCAGCCACCTTGTGCGAGGCGATCCCGAACACGAAGGACGCGAATGGGCGCCCCATGTCCCGGTATCGCGGCAGCGCGGACAACACCGCGATGCACACCTCCTGGGCTACGTCATCGGCAATGTGATATTGCCCTGAAACCCTGCCCAGCCTGGCGCGGCAATACCGCACCACCATCGGACGCAACTCACCGAGCAGAGATTCGATCGCACTGCGATCTCCCTGCACGGCGAGGCTCGTCAGTTCCCTAAGGTCGGAGTCATCCGTCCGTGCCGGAAGTCTCGACGCGAGCCTTACCCCAATTTTGGCGTCGGCGACGCTTCCCTCGCTCACGTTAGGCATGATGCCCGCACTGATCCGGCCTGTCGTCATAGCGAACGGCTACGGATTGGTCACATTGAAGCGACGATAACGAGCAGTAATCAACCGAGCACACTAAGCCCTAATATTGACATAATGTTTCATCCGATAACCCGGTATGCACGACATTTGCCAGAATCAGACGCTTATCGCACTGTTCCGGTTTACTCCAACAATCCACTTTTCCCCCCACTTCCCCCCATCTCGTCCAGAACCCCCAAGATCCAAACGGGACCAGATCGTTGCGGACGGACCACTTTTTGTCATCATTCATCGGATGATCAGAGACCCACAAGAACTCGAACGATCGAAAACCGGTCTGCCGAAAATCAATCGTTCGTGCGTTCGTCGCGCGCGTCCAGCAGATCCAGATACCCCTGCACGGCCTCCCAGAGGTGATGCTCCGGATATCGCGCCGGCCCCCGATGCTCCCGCCGCCACCGCCGATCCCAGTACGCCTCGTGCACGGCCCGCAGGTGCTCCAGAGCCGTCCCCAGATCCCCCTCGACCTGAGCCACCGCGGGCTCCCCGCCACCGGCGGCCCGGCGCGCCACCTCGAACCGCCGCTCCCGCAGCGCCTCCAGGACCCCCTTCTCGACCCCCTCAAGCGACCAGAACCGCACGGGCTCCCGGATGCGGTGGTTGGCCACCGGATCCCGATGAGAGCGCCACCAGTACGCGATCCCGCCCTTGCCCAGGCGCAGGAAGTCGACCAGCCACGTGGTCCCCGGCGGCTGTGTCTCCCAGGCCACCTCCTCAGGAGGCAGGTTCAGCACGAGCACGACCTCTAGGACCTCGACGGTGTCGGGCCCGTCCAACAGGTCGCCGAACACGTACGCCTCCCGCAGGAACGGCTCGTCCGCCGGTATGCGCTTGGTCCGCTCGCACTCCTCCGCCAGCATCCGCAACCGCTCCACCGCCCGCCGATACCGCATCCCGCCCCCTCACACCCGGTCCGCGACCAGCGTACGGCCGCGAAAACGCATACGGCCCGCACCCCCGGACAGGGTGCGGGCCGTAAACAGGCGGAGAGCGCGGTCAGTGGCCGTGGCCGTGACCGTGACCCTGGCCGGCGGCCTGGGCCTCCTCCTCGGGCTTGTCCACCACGAGCACCTCGGTGGTGAGCAGCATGCCCGCGATCGAAGCCGCGTTCTGCACGGCCGAGCGCGTGACCTTCACCGGGTCGATGACACCCTGGTCGAGCAGGTTGACGTATTCGCCGGTGGCGGCGTTGAGGCCGTGGCCGGCCTTCAGCTCGGCGATCTTGTGCGTCACCACGTAACCTTCGAGGCCGGCGTTCTCGGCGATCCACCGGGCCGGCTCGACCAGCGCACGACGCACGATGGCGACGCCCGTGGCCTCGTCGCCCGACAGACCGAGGTCGTCGAGCTCCTTGGAGATGTGGATGAGCGCGGAGCCACCGCCGGAGACGATGCCCTCCTCGATCGCGGCGCGGGTCGCGGAGATCGCGTCCTCGAGGCGGTGCTTCTTCTCCTTCAGCTCCACCTCGGTGGCGGCGCCGACACGCAGCACGCACACACCGCCGGCGAGCTTGGCCAGACGCTCCTGCAGCTTCTCGCGGTCCCAGTCGGAGTCGGACTGCTCGATGGCAATCTTGATCTCCTTGACGCGGTCCTCGATGGCCTGCGCGTCACCGGCGCCGTCGACGATGGTCGTGGCGTCCTTGGTGACGACGACGCGGCGGGCCGTGCCGAGCACCTCGAGGCCGACGTGCTCCAGCTTGAGGCCGACCTCTTCGCTGACGACCTGGCCACCGGTGAGGGTGGCGATGTCCTGCAGCATGGCCTTGCGGCGGTCGCCGAAGCCCGGGGCCTTGACGGCCACGGAGGTGAAGGTGCCGCGGATCTTGTTGGTGACCAGGACGGCCAGGGCTTCGCCCTCGACGTCCTCGGCGACCACGAGCAGCGGCTTCTTCGTCTGGGCGATCTGCTCCAGCAGCGGCAGGAAGTCCGCGATGGAGGCGATCTTGCCCTGGGTGAGCAGGATGTAGGCGTCCTCGAGGACGGACTCCATCCGCTCGGGGTCGGTCACCATGTAGGCCGACAGGTAACCCTTGTCGAACTGCATGCCCTCGGTGAACTCGAGCTCCATGCCCATGGCGTTGGACTCTTCGACGGTGAGCACACCGTCCTTGCCCACCTTGTCGAACGCCTCGGCGATCAGGTCGCCGATCTGCGCGTCCTGAGCGGAGATCGTCGCGACATTGGCGATCTCCTTCTTGTCCTCGACCGGCCGGGCGCTGGCGAGCAGCTTGTCGCTGATCTCCTTGGCGGCCTTGTCGATGCCGCGCTTGAGCGACAGCGGCGAGGCGCCGGCCGCCACGTTGCGCAGGCCCTCGCGGACCATGGCCTGGGCCAGGACGGTCGCGGTGGTGGTGCCGTCGCCCGCGATGTCGTTGGTCTTGGTGGCTACTTCCTTGGCGAGCTGGGCGCCGAGGTTCTCGTAGCGCTCCTCCAGCTCGATCTCACGAGCGATGGTGACACCATCGTTCGTGATCGTCGGCGCACCGAACTTCTTGTCGATGACGACGTTGCGGCCACGCGGGCCGAGGGTTACCTTGACGGCGTCCGCGAGGGCGTTCACACCGCGCTCGAGCGCGCGGCGGGCGTCCTCGTTGAACTCCAGGATCTTCGCCATTGCTGAAAGTCCTCTCCTAGCGTCGAAAGCCCCGGCCGCCCTGAAGAGCGCCCGGGGCTCGACACATCCGGCCTACTTCTCGATGATCGCGAGAACGTCGCGGGCGGAGAGCACGAGGTACTCCTCGCCGCCGTACTTGACCTCGGTGCCGCCGTACTTGCTGTAGAGGACGATGTCGCCCTCAGAGACGTCGAGCGGAATCCGCTTGTCGCCGTCCTCATCCCAGTTGCCCGGGCCCACCGCGAGGACCTTGCCCTCTTGCGGCTTCTCCTTGGCTGTGTCTGGGATGACCAGGCCAGAAGCGGTGGTCTGCTCTGCCTCAAGCGGCTGAACCACAATGCGGTCGCCGAGCGGCTTAACGGGAACCTTGGTGGCGGTCGTCACGATCGGACCTCCCCTTCAGATTTGTTTGATCTAGAAGAGGCGACCAGCTGGGCCTGCCGTCGCGGGTGTCAGACCTGCCTCGTCGCACGTTGGCACTCTCAAGGGGAGAGTGCCAACAGGAAACATATGCAAGAGGGGCTTGACAGTCAACACGAACGCGTCTGCTGAGAGCGATAAGAGCCAAACGTTCATGCTCGCGGCGCCCGCTGACGTCAAGGGCCGCTAACGTCAGAGTACGTGGACCTTGACGCCTTCACCGACTTGCTGACCCCGCGCGGCGGGCGGGCTCTCGCGGAGGCCGGAGAGCTGACGGGCGCGGATCCGGTCGCCGCCGCGACCACGCTGCGCAAGACCTACGACGCCGCCCTCACCTCCGCCGCACTCACCCAGGCGGCGCTCAGGGAGCGGGCCAGGGCGAAGTTCGGGCAGGACGCCGGGGTGATGTACTTCACTCCGCACGGCCTGGAGCAGTCCACCAGGACGGAGGTCGCCGAGCACCGCGCCCGCCGCCTGCTCAGCCTCTACGACGGCACCCCCCACGTCATGGACGCCTGCTGCGGCATCGGCGGCGACCTCCTCGCCCTGGCCCGCGCGGGCTGCGCCGTGACCGCAGTGGACACCGACCCGCTGACCGTCGCCGTGGCCAGGGCCAACGCCGAGGCGCTCGGCTTGGGCGACCGGGTGACGGTGAACGCCGGGGACGCTGCGGAGGTGAAGCCGGAGGCGTACGACGTGTTGTTCGCCGACCCGGCGCGGCGGACGGGCAGGGGCAGGACCTTCGACCCCATGGCCTACTCCCCGCCCTGGCCGGTGGTGCTCGGCCTGCTCTCCCGGGCGGGGCTGGCGTGTCTCAAGGTCGCCCCCGGCCTCCCTTACGAGTTCATCCCGGAGGGCGCGGAGGCCGAGTGGGTCTCGTACAAGGGGGAGGTCAAGGAGGCCACCCTCTGGAGCGGCCAGAACGGAGACAGGCGGGCCACCCTGCTGCCCGGCGGCCACACCCTGACGGCCACCGGCGTCCAGGCCCCGGTCGGCCCCGCAGGCCGCTACCTCTACGAGCCCGACGGCGCCGCCATCCGCGCCCACCTCGTCGGCGAGGTGGCCGAACTGGTGGGCGGCAGGCTGCTCGACCCGATGATCGCCTACATCACCGCGGACGAGGCGACGGACACCCCATGGGCCGCCAGATACGAAATAGAGGACATTCTCCCTTTCTCTCTGAAAAGGCTCCGCGCCATACTCCGTGAGCGACAAATCGGCAATGTCACTATCAAAAAGCGCGCCTCCGCCATCGACATCGAACGCCTCCGCGCCGACCTCCGGCTCAGCGGCCCCAATAAAGCGGTCATCGTCCTGACCAGAATTCTCGACAAACCATCGGTTCTCCTCTGCAAGCCCCTCTGACCTGCCGGAACCGCCCATCCAAGCGTTAACGTCGATCTTTCACTTCACCCCTGACGGACCTTGATCGAAAGGCTAAGGTGGGCGGGCGGGAGTTTCTCCCCCTAATGCGGCTGACCGCGTTCTCGCTCTTCACGTCATTGAACCGGACCTACCCCACCGCTGCGCGGCAGACCGTCGGCGAGCGAAGGAGCTTTCGGTGGATCATTCCAACCACACCACCCTGCTTCAGACGGCCGTATCCGAAGCCGTCCCCAAGCGGATGCGCGATCTGCTCGCACGCGCCGCCCAGGACCACGTCTACGAGCAACGCACCCAGGGCGCCGTGCTCGACGAGATCCGCCAGCGGCTCGAAGGCATGGAGTGGCTGCTGCGCGAGGTGCGCGAGCGCGAGCTCGGCGGCCTCAGCGGCACCCTGGAGGCGGTGAACGGGCGGCTCGACGAGATCTCCGCCAAGCCGCCGATGTGGGCGGAGGGCCTCGCGCAACACGTGGAGGCCGTACGCGACCACGTGGACGCCGTCGGCGAGAAGGTGGGCGAGGTCGACACCCGCGTGGCCCCGGTCGCCGAGCTGCCGAGCCTGTGGGCCGACCTGGGCACCGTCGGCGAGAGCGTGGACGAGGCGCTGACCCGGCTGCAGTCGGTGCTCGACACCACCGACGGCATCACCAAGGGCATGTCCGAGTTCGCGACCAAGCTGGCCGGGCTCAACTCCAGCATGGAGGCCGCCGCCAGCCGCTTCACCCGGCTCGACAAGTCGATGGTCGAGCTGACCACCCGGGTCGACGAGAGCGACGAGCGCCTGGGCGCCCGGCTCGACGAGACCGACGAGCGCCTGAGCGCCCGCCTGGGCGAGACGGACCAGCGCCTGAGCACCCGGCTCGACGAGACCGACCAGCGCCTCGCCACGGCCCTCCTGGAGGCGGACGAGCGCCTCGTCGGCCGGCTCAAGGAGGCCGACGAACAGCTCACCACCCGCCTGTCCGACGTCGAGCAGCGCCTCACCACCAGGCTCGACGAGACCGACCAGCACCTCGCCGTGCAACTCGGCGAGAGCGAGCAGCGCCTGACGGCCCGGCTCAGCGGCGTGGACTCCCGGCTCGAACGGGCCGAGGGCAGGCTCGCGGGCCTGGACACCAGGCTGACCGGGTTCGACAGCCGCCTGGAGTCCGCTGACGAGTGCCTGGCCGACATCGACACCAGGCTCGACGGGCTCGACGGCAGGATGAGCGGCGTGGACAAGCGGATGGTGTCCATGGACGGCCATCTCGGCGCGGTCGACAAGCGGCTGGGCACCCTCGACGGGCACCTGGGCCGCCACGACGACCGGTTCGACGCGCTCGACGTACGCGTGGACGCCCGCTCCGCCTCACTCGACGAGCGCATCAGCGAGAGCGCCACCCGCAACGAGGGCCGCTTCAACAAGCTCGACAACCAGATGGACGCCATCGACGAGCGGCTGGGCGAGGCCGAGGAGCACATGAGCAGCCGCTTCGACACCGTCGACGGCCACTTCGGCGGGCTCGACACCCGCTTCCACGGCCTCGACACCCACCTCAACGGCCTGGCCACCCGCGCCGAGCAGACAGGCGAGCACCTGGAGTCTGTGGACGACCGCATCGAGGCCGTCAACCAGCGCGTGAGCCAGCTCCCCGCCGCCCTGGCCATCCCGGAGCGGGTCGGCGAGCTGATCCAGGCGCACTCGGGCGAGCAGGCCGAGCGCCTGACCGCCGCCACCGACGCGCTCACGGAGCTCGTCAGGTCCCGTCCCGACCACGACGAGCTGACCGGCACGGTGTCCGGCATCGTCCAGCCCGCGACCGACGACCTGACCAAGCGCCTGGGCGCGCTGGAGGAGACCATGCTGGCCCTGGCCGAGGCCCTGCTCCGCCCCACCAGGTCCAAGGACTGACCGCGAGGGTTGTGGCGCGGATCACAACCCTCGCCGTCACGTTCCGGGGGTCACGACCGTCCGTTGCTCAGAGGTGAAAGGAGAGCGGACGGATGTTCGTAAAGATCACCATGGTCGTGGCGGCGGGAATGATGCTCGTCGCCGGCGTGTGGATGCGGATCGACCCGGCGGGCTTCGCCGAATGGGCCGGCTTCCCGAACCACACGCATTTCCTGCACGATGCCGGTGTCTTCCAGATCGCCTTCGGGCTGATGATGTTGTGCGCGTTGTGGTGGCGCGACGTGATCGCGGTCCTGCTGGCCGGATTCGTGTTCGCCAACAGTTTCCACTCCGTCAACCACATCCTGGACCGGCCCCTGGGCGGCAGCGACTCCGCCTGGTGGCAGATCGGGCTGTTCTCGCTGCTCGCGGCCGCCGCGCTGGCGCTGCGCCTGCGCGCCGTCCGCGGGCGCGCGGAGCTCAGACGTGCACGGTCGTGATCGGCAGCGAGGAGTCCGCCGGGATCTCCAGGGTGGAGGGCGTGATGCCGGCCGCCACCAGGTCGGAGCCCAGGGCAGCGACCATGGCGCCGTTGTCGGTGCACAACCCGGGACGGGGCACCCGCAGCCGTACGCCGGCCGCCTCGCACCGCTCCAGGGCCAGCGCCCGCAGCCGCGAGTTGGCCGCCACCCCGCCGCCGATCAGCAGGTCGTGCACGTCGTATTTCCGGCACGCCTGCAGCGCCTTGCGGGTCAGCACGTCGACCACGGCCTCCTGGAACGAGGCGGCCACGTCGGGCACGTGGATGGACTGCCCGGAGGCCTCGCGGGCCTCGACCCAGCGCGCCACGGCCGTCTTGAGCCCGGAGAAGGAGAAGTCGAGCGTGCCGTCGTCGGCCTTGCCGCGCGGGAACGCGATCGCCGTCCCCGAGCCGTCACGGGCGGCCTTGTCGATGTACGGGCCGCCGGGGAAGGGCAGGCCCAGCACCCGGGCGACCTTGTCGAACGCCTCGCCGGCCGCGTCGTCGACGGTGGAGCCGAGCGAGATCACGTCCGCGGCCACGTCGGGCACGAGCAGCAGTGACGAGTGCCCGCCCGAGACCAGCATGGCGATGCACGGCTTGGGCAGCGGCCCGTGTTCGAGCTGGTCGACCGCGACGTGGGCGGCCAGGTGGTTGACGCCGTAGAGGGGCACGCCGAGGCCGAGCGCGTAGGACTTGGCCGCGGCCACGCCCACCAGCAACGCCCCGGCCAGCCCTGGACCGGCCGTCACGGCGATGGCGTCGATGTCGGCGAACGTGAGCCCGGCCTCGGCCAGGGCGGCCTCCACGGTCGGCGTCATGGCCTCCAGGTGGGCGCGCGAGGCGACCTCGGGCACCACGCCGCCGTATCTGGCGTGCTCGTCCATGCTGGAGGCGATCGTGTTGGCCAGCAACGTGTGGCCCCTGACGATGCCGATGCCGGTCTCGTCACAGGACGTCTCGATGCCCAGGACCAGGGGTGCGTCAGTCACCAAGCTTCCTTCTCATCATGATCGCGTCGGTGCCGTCGTCGTAGTAGCGGCGGCGGGTGCCGATGTCCTCGAACCCGAAATGCCGGTAGACCGCCTGCGCGCGCGGATTGTCGGCGCGTACTTCCAGGAAGATCTCCCGCGCGCCCCTGCGCTGGGCCTCGGCGAGCAGCTCGGTCAGCATGGCGCTGCCGATGCCCGAGCCCTGGTGTTTCTCCAGCACCGCGATGGTCTGCACGTCGGCCTGGTCGGCGGCGGCGGCGAGCCCCGCGTACGCCACGATCTCGTCCTCCACGACGGCCACCACGTAGTGGCGCGTGCGGGGCATGTCGGCCAGCTCGCCGCGCATCATGCCCTCGCTCCAGGCGTCGAGCGGGAACGTGGCCTGCTCGATCGCCATGACCGCCGGCAGATCCGCGGCGGTCATCTGCCTGAGCTTCACGCCGTCACCCTCTTGGGCGCGCCCGGCACCACGGCGTCGGGTCTGCGCAGGTAGATCGGGCGGGGCGGGTCGAGCGGAATGCCGCGCGCCAGCCGTTCGGCGGCCAGCGCGGCCAGGGCGCCCGCGTAGGGGTAGGGCGGCGCGTCACCACCGTCGCCCAGGAGGTCGGGGTAGAGCTGGGCGCCCGCGCCCACGACCGGCAGCCCCTCGACCGGCACGTCGGCGGGCCGGTCCACGAAAGGCCCGTCGAGCCGGGTGCGCAGGTCGGAGTAGCGCGCCCAGAACACCTCCTTGCGCCGCGCGTCGGTGGCCACGAGGAAGGGCTCGGTGAGCCCGCTGCCGTAGGCGACGGCGTCGAGCGTGCAGATGCCGTAGGAGGGCACGCCCACCGTGGCGGCCAGGGCCTGCGCGGTCATCAGGCCGACGCGCAGCCCGGTGTAGGGGCCGGGGCCGCTGCCCGCCACGATGGCCGTCACGTCGCGCAGCGCCGCGCCCGCCTCGCCCAGGACCAGCTCGATGGTGGGCACGAGCAGCTCGCCGTGTCGTCGGGCGTCTATCGTCGTCGACTCGGCGAGCACGCGTTGCCCGTCGTGGAGCGCGGCGGTGACGGCGGGTGTCGCGGTATCAAAGGCCAGGACCAGCACGACTGTTTAGCCTACCCGCCGCCGGGGTCACGCCCAGCCGGTACGCCGTTTCAGCCAGTCGAGCGCCACCATACCCTGGGCCCGCTGGAACGCCCTGACCGTGGGCAGGCCTGGCGGGTCGGGCCGGCGCCCCTGCCGGACGAGGTACCCGGTGAACGCCGCGACCACGGACGTGACAGCCGGGTCAGGGTCGGTGAACAACTCGTGCGGGGGCGGTCCGCCCTGCATGCCGACGGACGGCAACATGGCCACCTGATCGAACCAGGGCGCCCCGAGGCAGGCCCACGGCCAGTCCACCACATGGACCCGGTCGTCGGTGAGCAGGATGTTGTCGGCCCGCAGGTCCGCGTGGACCAGGGTGTCGCCGGCCGCGGCCGTGGCCCAGCCGGACTCCAGTCCGGCCAGTTCGCCGAGGTGGCGCAGCGCCCACGGGTCGAGCCCCGCGGTGTCCTCGCCCAGCAGGCGGCGCCAGCCCTGGAACGCCTCACCGAACACCTCCCCGATCGCCGGGGCGTCGATGGGGGACGGGGTGAGCGCGGCCGACATGTCGCCCACAGCCTTGAGCACCCGGTCGAGCTGGTCGCGCCGCCAGGGCAGCTCGGGGTGCTCTGCCTCGATGTCCGCGAAGACCAGCACGACCCAGCCCTCCAGCTCGAAGCCGGTCAGCAGCGCGGGCGCGGGCACGGACGCGGGCAGGGCCGCGGCGATCTTGAGTTCGGCCTGGTAGATGCGGACGCTGTCGGGGTTCGGCTCGGGGCCGACGGCCTTGACGAAGGCGCGGCCGCCGTTCTCCGTGAGCAGACGCACGGCGGCGGCCGGCGAGAAGCCGCCCGGCTGGGTGACGGCCTCGGTCACGCGGGAGCCGAGGAAGTCCTCGACCGCCGCGCGCACCCCGGGGTGCACCTCGTGCCAGGGCACACGGCTGCCGGCGGCGGGCGGGTTGGCAGTGGTCATCTGTTCTCAGATCTTGGAGGCGTACACGATGATGTTGTCGATGTACTCGCCCTTGGCGTAGTCGAACTTGCCGCCGCACGTCACCAGCTTGAGCCCGTCCTCGACGTAGACGCGTTCGGCGGGGAAGCTGTCCTTGTGCACCTGCTCGATCGAGTCCACCTTGAACCGCACGACCTTGCCGTCGCTGCGTTCGACCTTGACGGTCTCGCCCTTGCGTAACTGCCTGAGCTTGTAGAACACGGCCGGCGCGGTCTTGGTGTCGACATGGCCGATGATCACCGAGGCGCCCTTCTCGCCGGGCACGGCGCTGCCCTTGTACCAGCCGGCCACCTTCGGCTTCTCATAGGGCGGCAGCTCGACCTCGCCGTTCTTCTGCAGGGCGAGCTCCATCAGCGGGGCCTCCACGTCGATCGACGGGATGCCGATGCTCTTGGGGACGACCGCGGCCGCCGCGGGGGTGGTGCCGGTCTGCATGCCCTTGCCGAAGGCGACCAGCAGCAGGCCCGTGATGGCGCCGGCGAGCACCACCCGTCCTGGACGGGCCATGGTCTATGCCCTGTTACGCCGCTTGACCGCGAAGCCGATGCCTCCGGCCAGGGCCAGCGCGATCAGCACGCCCGCGGGGCCGAACGGGATCGAGGACTCCTCGGCGGCGTCCTGCGCGTACGTGCCGCCGCCGCCCGCCCTGGGCGCCCTGGTGGGCACGGTGGTGGTCGGCTCGGCCTCGGCCGCGGCGACCCTGAGCGTGGCCCTGCCCATGTCGTTGGTGCCGTCGCACTTGACGTCCACCCGGTAGCTGCCCCGTCGGATCGTTCCCGAGACCTGCGCGTCGCCGCGCACCCAGGGCGAGCCGGCGGCCGTCGTGGCGTTGCCCGTGGGCGTGACCGAGGCCGCGGGGACCGGGTTGAGCGTGACGCCGGTGACGAACGCCTTGGACGTGGCGGTGCCGCTGTGCGCGGGGCCGCCGGTCGGGACCGGGCAGTTGGCCAGGATCCACACCTGGGACGTCTCCCCCGCGGTGACGCGGGCGGGGTTGAGCTGGACCGAGATGGTCTGCCTGGTGGTGGTCGCCCTTGGGGTGCTCGTCGTCGTGGTCGTGCCGGTGGCCGTCGGGGAGGGGGAGGTAGAGGTGCCACTGACCGCGGGGGTTGGTGTTGATTCCGCGGAGGCCGTGCAGCCGGTCAGACCGACCACCACGATGGCTCCCGCGTACGCGATTCGCCTGACCCTGAGCACCGGCCGCACCCCACTCCGCCGTCTTGCAACCCAGCATCCATCAAAAGTATGGATGTCGCCCCTCCTGATACCCAGAAAATCTGGGCGAATCCCTGACCAACGATCATGATTTATATCTATGGCCTGGTACGTCAAGGGTGACAGCTATACCGCGATTTGACCTGGCTTTCAGCCTTCTAGCGGATCACACGGCGTGTCGGCCCACCTGGAGCCCACACCTCGCAGGGTCACGATCCGGGCCTCGTCGCCCGCCTCGCGGTCGATGTGGATCTCCAGCCGGTCCTCGGCCAGCCCTTCGACCAGGCCCTCGCCCCACTCGACGACGGTGACCGACTCCTCCAGCGAGGCGTCCAGGTCGAGGTCGTCCACCTCCAGGTCGCCACCCAGGCGGTAGGCGTCCGCGTGGACCAGCGGCGGGCCCTGGCGCAGCGAGGGGTGGACCCTGGCGATGACGAACGTGGGGGAGGTGATCGGGCCGCGGACCTTCAGGCCCTCGGCGATGCCCTGCACGAGCGTGGTCTTGCCCGCGCCGAGCGGGCCGGACAGGACGAGCAGGTCGCCGGGGCGCAGCAGCGCGGCCAGGCGCGCCCCGTAGGCGCGCATGTCCTCGGCCGTGGCGAGCCGCACTACAGCTCCACCCTCTTGAGCAGGTCGCGCAGCGCGTCGTTGACGATGCCCGGACGTTCGAGCTGGATCAGGTGGGAGGTGTCGGGCACCTCGGTGAGCTGGGCCTTGGGCAGCGCGGCGGAGATGGCCTTGCTGTGGTCGGGCGGGGTCAGCCAGTCGCTGTCGCCGACCAGGATCGCGGTGGGCACCGGGTCGAGGACGTGCAGGGCGGAGAGTTTGTCGTGGTTCATCAGCGCCGGGTAGAAGTCGGCGAACACCTCGGTCGGCGTCGCCCTGATCATCGACTCGGCGAAGTCGACCAGGGTGGGGCTGACGTTCTTGGAGTCGCCGAAGCCCATGTAGCGGGTGATCAGGAAGGCGATGTCGCTGCCCGCGTTGCGGGCCTTGTCGGCCAGCGCGCCCCGCTTGCCCAGCATGGAGACCGTGGAGGGGGCCACCTTGTGCACGACCTTGGACAACATCGCGGGCATGCCCAGCGTGAGCTCGGCCAGCTTGCCCGCCGAAGTCGCGATGAGCGCCACGGCGCGGATCTTGTCGCCGAACAGCTCGGGGCGGCGGTCGGCCAGCGCCATGATCGTCATGCCGCCCATGGAGTGGCCGACCAGCACGCACGGGCCGGGCACGAACTGCTCGATCACCTCGGCCAGGTCGTCGCCCAGCCGGTCGATGGTGCTGCCGTCGGCGCCGGCGCGCTGGGAGCGGCCGTGTGAGCGCTGGTCCCACAGCAGGATCCGGTAGTTCTCGCGCAGGTCCTTGCGCTGGTAGTGCCAGGACTCCAGGCTGAGGCAGTAGCCATGGCAGAACACGACGGTCAGCGCGGCGTCTTCGGGGCCGTCGACCTCGATGTGCAGGGCCTTGCCGTCGGAGGTGACGAGCGTGCGCTCCCTGCCCCGCAGCTCGCCGAACGGCTCGCTGGCCTCGGCGTCGGGGCGCAGTCTGATCCGGCCGACCGCGTATCGCTTGGCCAGCGCCGCCGCAGCGACACCGGCGGAAGCCGCACCGACGAGCGCGCCGGCGATCCCTACCCTGCGCCGTGTTGTCGTCGTCATGTCCCCGATCCTTGTCTGCTCATAGCCGCCGCGATGTGCCCTTCGTCACCTCTGGTAGATCCTGGGCACCCGCGCACCGATCCTCGTCACGATCTCATGCGTGATCGTGCCGAGATTATCCGCCCACTCCTGAGCGGTCGGCTCGCCCCCGTCGCCCGGCCCGAACAGCACGACCTCGTCGCCCGCCGACAGCGGGTCGTCGTCCATGTCGATCATGAACTGGTCCATGCACACCCGGCCGGCGATCAGCCTGCGACGGCCACCCGCCAGGACCTCGGCCCGCCCCGTCGCGTGCCGGAGTATCCCGTCCGCGTACCCGAGAGGAACAAGGCCAAGCGTCGTTTCGCGCTCGGTGGTGTAGAGGTGGCCGTAGGACACGCCCGAGCCCGCGGTGACGCGCTTGGCCAGGCCGATCCGCGCCACGAGCGTCATCGCCTGCCTGAGGCCGAAGTCGCCCAGCTCGGGGACGGGGCTCAGGCCGTACATCGCGATGCCGGGCCTGACCAGGTCGTAGCGGGCGTCGGGGAGCGTCACGATGGCGGCCGAGTTGGAGATGTGCCTGATCACGTGGGAGCCGGCCGCGCCGGCCTGCTCGGCCAGCTTCAGCGCCGTTTCGTACGCCTCCAGCTGCCGCCCGATCGAGGGATGCCCCGGGATGTCGGCGCAGGCGAAGTGGGACCAGAGCCCGGCGATCTCGATGACGCCCTCGGCCCGCAGCTCCAGCGCCCTGGCCAGCAGCCCCGGCCAGCCGGCCAGCGGCGAGCCGCCCCTGCTCATGCCGGTGTCGGCCTCCAGGTGCAGCTTCGCGGTGCGGCCCGTGCGCCGGGCGGCCTCGGCGATCTCGTCGAGCAGCCGCACGTCGGCGGCCGACAGCTCGATGTCGGCGCGGAGCGCCTCGTCGATCGGCTCGCCCGGGGTGATCAGCCAGGCCAGGACCGGCGCGGTCACGCCGCCCTCGCGCAGCGCCAGCGCCTCCCTGACGAACGCCGTGCCGAGCCTGCTCGCCCCGCCCTCCAGCACCGCCTCGGACGTCGGCACCAGGCCGTGTCCGTAGGCGTCGGCCTTGACCGCGCCCATCAGCTCCGCGCCGCCGGCCCGCTCCTTGAGCAGCGCCACGTTGTGCCTGATGGCGGCCAGATCCACCCGTGCCTCAGCGGGCGTGGCCATCGAGGAGTACATCCTTCTAGTGTGGCAGCTCGCGAACGTGGCCGAGTGCGATTCTCATCCCGCTCCGGTCACGAGCCCGCGCTGGTCACGGCGCGGATGGCCGCGGGAACGGCCGTCGCCACGTCGGCCGCCGTCAGGGGCGCGCCGTCGGCGGCCAGCCGGCCCGCCAGCCCGTGCAGGTACGCCCCGCACGAGGCGGCGTCGTAGCAGCTCAGGCCCTGGGCGAGCAGTGCGCCCGTCACGCCGGACAACACGTCGCCGGTGCCGCCGGTGGCCAGCCAGGAGGTGCCGGTGACGTTCACGCGTACCGGCCTGGCGTCCTCGGCCACCACCGTGGTCGAGCCCTTGAGCAGCACGGTCACGCCCAGCTCCGCCGCCGCCCTGCGGGCGTGGTCGAGGCGGGCGGCCTCGATGTCGTCGCGGTCGGCGCGGATGAGCCTGGCCAGCTCGCCCGCGTGCGGGGTGATCAGCACCGGGGCGGCGCGGCGCAGCAACGACCGGTCGTTGGCCACCAGCGTCAGGCCGTCGGCGTCGATGAGCACGGGCACGGTGGAGGCGAGCACCCTGGCGGCCAGCTCGTGCGCCCAGTCGTCGGTGCCCATGCCCGGCCCGAGCACCCACGCCTGCACCCGGCCCACGTGGTCGATGGAGGGCTCGTCCAGCAGCGTGACCACGGCCTCCGGCCAGTGCGAGCGCACCTGGGCGACCGGCGCCTGCCTGCCCGCGTACCGGACCATGCCCGCCCCGCCGCGCAGCGCGCCGCCGACGGCCAGCACGGCGGCGCCGGTGAACAGGTCGCTGCCGGCCGCGATGCCCAGCACTCCCCTGCGGTATTTGTCCGACTCCTTGCCCGGCCGCGGCATCAGGAGGTCCACGTCGCCGCCGGTGAGCGCGGCGACGTCGGGATCGGGCAGGTACGCCCCCAGCCCGATGTCCACCAGCTCGACCGCCCCCGCGACGGACGCCCCGGGATCGACCAGCAACCCCGTCTTGTACGCCCCCATCGTCACGGTCACCCGAGCTCGGACGGCCGCCCCCTCGACCCGCCCGCTGCTCGCGTCGACCCCGCTCGGCACGTCCACGGCCACGGTCGTGCCCCTGGCGGCGTTGGCCTCCTCGGCGAGTCGCGCGTACGGCTCCCGCAGCGCCCCCGAGACCCCGATCCCGACGAGCCCGTCGATGATCAGGTCGGCCCCGCCGATCGCGGCCCGGTCGACGACCCGCCCGCCGGCGTCGAGCAACGCCCGCAGCCCCGCCTCATGCGTCTTGGACCCGGCGAGCACCGCGCCCACCCAGGCACCGCGCCTGGCCAGCCGCTCGCCCGCGTAGAGCGCGTCACCGCCGTTGTCGCCGCTGCCGACGAGCAGCACGACACGTCTGCCGTAGACGCGGCCCAGCAGGTCGGCGCAGACGGCGGCGAGCCCGGTGGCGGCCCGCTGCATGAGCGTGCCCTCGGGCAGCGTCGCCATGAGCGCGTGCTCGGCGCCCCTGATCTGGTCGGCGGTATAGGCAGTCTTCATGGCCTCACTCCGTTCGGCGGCTCGGTCGCCATATGCCGCCGCCTTCCCCCGCTCTGGTCGCTTCGCTCCCGCCGCTCCTCCAGGCGACGGCACTCCCTCACACGCATGATCCGAAACTATCCCTCAGCGATCACATAGGCCACGGCCACGCCCGCGTCGTGGCTGAGAGAGATGTGCCAGCGCTTGACCCCGAGCCCGTACGCGACCTCGGCCACCTTGCCCGAGACCCGCAGCTCGGGTTTGCCCAGTTCGTCGCAGCGCACCTCGGCCTCCAGGTGCCCCAGGCCCTTGGGCGCGCCGAGCGCCTTGGCCACGGCCTCCTTGGCGGCGAACCTGGCGGCCAGCGACTGCACCGGCAGCGGCTGCTCGATCTCGGTGAACAGCCGGTCCTTGAGCTGCGGTGTGCGCGCGAGCGCGGCCTCGAAGCGGGCGATGTCCACGACGTCCACGCCGATTCCCAGGATCATCGTCCCAGCGTACTCAGAACAGGCCGCGCTCCCAGGGTCCCCAGATGGCGAGGGACATGCCCTGTTTGGCCTGGATGTTGACATACAGCGTGTGGCCGCCGGGGCCGAACGTGGAGCCCGCGAACTCCGCGCCCGCGTCGCCCGGGATCGGCTCCAGCCGGCAGAAGTCGAAGATCTCCCCCGCCTTGCTGAGCCCGCGCAGGTAGTTGGCTCCGTCGCCGTCCTCGCACAACACCAGCGTGCCGCGCCTGCTGACCGTCACGTTGTCGGGCAGGTCGAGCACGGACGCGCGCGGCGACTCGTAGACGAGCTTGAGCCGCCCGCTCCACGTCTCGTACGCCCACACCTGCCCCCGCCCCTTGCCGAACCCGTCCTCAGGCGCGGGCTCGCCCGGCGCGGTGGCCCCGCCCTGGGTGGAGACGAAGTAGATCGTCCCCTGGTGGTGCACGGCCCCCTCCAGCCTGGCGAAGATGGCCGCGCCCTCCTCCCTGCCCTGCCTGCCCACGGCCTGGACGGCGGTGTCGTTGGACGGCCTGCCCGTGAAGTCGGGATCGGGGTCGTCGATGGTCACCCAGGTGGTCTCGTACGTGGCGCCGGGCCGCTGCCCCAGGGACAGGTCCTTGCGCTTGGCGCCCTTGACGGCGAGCATCTGCAGCTTGCCGCCGTCGAGCAGCTTCCCGGCCAGGACCGGGTGCTTCGGCGGCAGGTAACGGTAGAAACCGGAGGGGAAGCCGAAGTTGTCCTCGGTCAGGTAGATGGCGCCCGATGAGGGGTCGAAGGCCGCCGACTCGTGCGCGAACCGCCCCGCCGCCCGGATCGGCCTGGCGGTGGCGGCGCGGCCGACCGGCACCTCGAAGATGTAGCCGTGTTTGCGGGTGAGCTTGGTGTTGTCGCCGCCGGAGAAGTCGTCGGCCACGTCGGGGCCGTTGACCGTCTCCTCGCAGCTCACCCAGGCCCGCCAGACCATGGGGCCGCCGGAGCAGTTCATCATGGTGCCGTTCAGCGAGGGGGCGCTCTTGATCACCTCGCCGTAGCGGGTGACCTGTAACGTCGAGGTGCCGCCTCCGGCCATCGGGTCGTAGGCCTTGTCCTTGTCTCCGAACGCTCCCACGGCCCCGCTGACCTCGTGGTTGCGGATCAGGATGGCGCTGTCCTTGACCCCGGAGAAGGCCGCCATGCCGTCGTGCCTGCCCGGCACCGTGGAGCCGTCGCTGAACTTGTCGCCGGCCGCGCTGAACGAGCGGTATCTGAACCCGTCGGGCAGGTTCAGCCGCACCTTCCCGTCACGCAGGTCCTTGACGGGGCGCAGCGGCCCGTAGCCGCGTACGGGCTTGGCCCCTCCCTGCGCTCCAGCGCACGCGACCCCGGCGAAGGGCCCGGCGATCCCGACGGCGACGTTGGAGATGAAGCGACGACGATCCACGAATACCTCCTGTCGGGGACAGTAGCCGCCGCCAGTCCTTCGTTTCCCGGATTCGCGAAGACCCATGCTCTTTCCCCAAAGCGACTCCCGGTAATCCCACGTCTTTATCCACAGGCTGTGGATTCACGGGGGACAGCCCCGCCGGAGACCCGGTTTGTCACACATCGCTACGCTGCCAGGGTGAATAACGGCTACGTGGAATTGAGCAGGGAGCAGTGGAGCGAGCTCCGCAAGAACACGCCCTTGACTCTGTCCGCAGACGAGCTGGAAGAGCTACGCGGCCTTGACGACCCCATCGACCTCACCGAAGTCACGGACATCTATCTTCCGCTGACCCGGCTGCTCAACCTGCACTTCACCGGCTCCAAGCAGCGCAGCAGCGTGCTGAGCGCCTTCCTCGATCATCCCGAGGAGCGCGTCCCGTACATTCTGGGCATCGCGGGCAGTGTCGCGGTCGGCAAGTCGACCACGGCGCGCCTGCTGCACACCCTCCTGGCCCGCTGGCCCGAGCACCCGCACGTGGAGCTGATCACCACCGACAGCTTCCTGTACCCCAACACGGTGCTGGAGGCCAAGAAGATCATGCATCGCAAGGGTTTCCCCGAGAGCTATGACCGGCGGGCGCTGGTCAGGTTCGTGGCGGAGGTGAAGGCGGGCGTGGCCGAGGTGAAGGCGCCCGTGTACAGCCACCTGGAGTACGACATCGTCCCCGGCGCCCACCAAACAGTGAGAAATCCCGACATTCTGATCATCGAGGGCCTCAACGTCCTCCAACCGGCCCCGCCCACGTCCCTCGCGGTCAACGACTACTTCGACTTCTCCATCTACGTGGACGCCAAGGTCGAGGACATCCGCTCCTGGTACGTGGACCGCTTCCACAAACTCCGGCGTACGGCCTTCGAGGACCCGAAGTCGTACTTCCGGCACATCGCCGCCATGTCCTACGACGAGGCCACAACCTTCGCGGTCAATGTCTGGCGCGACATCAACGAGCGCAACCTGGTCGAGAACATCGCCCCCACCAGGGGCCGCGCGGATCTCGTCCTCAAGAAGGGCCGCGACCACGCGGTACGGCGGGTACGCCTCCGCCAGACCTGAACGCCTCCTCGACCAGGTAACGCGCCAACCTGCCCGCACACTCCTGGTCGTCAATGGCGGCGAACCAGCACTCCTCACCATGGTCATGGCACCTGAACCGGATCATGTGAAGGAGCCTCGCGTAATCGCGTCAACACCTCGTCAACGTCCGATCGACAACAATGGCTCCCGTGCTACATCTGCGACTGATCATCCCGGCCGCTCGCACCGACGAGGCGACGGCGGTGTTGGAGAGCTGCCCAGGCGTCACCAACATCGTCGTCCTGCCCGGCGCGGCCCGCGAGCCGAAGGGCGACGTGGTGCTCTGCGACGCGGCCAGGGAGTCGGCCAACGAGGTGCTCGGCCGGCTCAAGTGGCTGGAGACAGAGGGCTCCATCGCGGCCGAGCAGGTCGATCTGTCGCTGTCGAAGGCGGCCGAGGACGCCGTCGAGGAGGCGCCCGGCGAGCCCGACGACGCGGTGATCTGGAAGGAGCTGGAGCAGAGGGTCCAGGCCGACTCCCGCGTCACCTGGGCCTATCTCGCCTTCCTGGCCATCGCCACCCAGCTCGCGGGCATAGGCGTGCTGCAGAACTCCCCCATCCTCATCGTCGGCGCGATGGTGCTCGGCCCCGAGTTCGGGGCGGTCGCGGCCATCTGCTTCGGCCTGCTGCGCCGCAAGGGGCCCCTGATCGTGACCGCGCTCAGGACGCTGTTCATCGGGTTCGCGGTGGCGATCGCGATCACGTACGCGTGCGCGCTCGTCTCCTTCTGGCTCGGCTGGATCGACATCGGCAACCTCACGGCGAACAAGGAGGTCCAGTTCATCGTCAAGCCCGACCGCTGGTCGTTCATCGTGGCGCTGCTGGCGGGCGCGGCCGGGGTGCTGTCGGTCACCGCCGGCAAGTCGTCGGCCCTGATCGGCGTCTTCATCTCGGTCACCACCGTGCCCGCCGCCGGCTACGCGGCGGTCGCGCTGGCGCTGAACGACTGGAACGAGGTCGCCGGGTCGATCTCCCAGCTCGCCGTGAACATCCTGGGGATGGTGATCGCGGGCACTCTCACCCTCCTGGTGCAGCGCAGATTCTGGCCTCAAGTAGGACGTCGTTCATCCGAACGACCGAGGCGGTGGCCGTCTCCGCCCGGGTAGTGTCCGGCACATGCACATCCTCGCCACCGAGGGGCTGACCAAACGCTTCCCCACTGTCACCGCGGTCGACCAGCTCACGGTCACCGTCGGACCTGGGGTGACCGGTCTGGTCGGGGCGAACGGGGCCGGCAAGTCGACGTTGATCAAGATCCTGCTCGGTCTGTTGCCGCCGTCCGGCGGCACCGCGCGGGTGCTCGATCTGGACGTCACCGCTCAGGGCTCCGAGATCCGCAGGCTCGTCGGCTACATGCCCGAGCACGAATGCCTGCCCCCCGACGTCTCCGCCACCGAATTAGTCGTCCACCTAGCGCAGATGTCCGGCCTGCCGCGCACCGCCGCCCGCGAGCGCGCCGCCGACGTCCTGCGCCACGTGGGCCTGGCCGAAGAGCGCTACCGCGCCGTCGGCACCTACTCCACCGGCATGAAACAGCGGGTCAAACTGGCCCAGGCGCTCGTCCACGACCCCAAGCTGATCTTCCTGGACGAGCCCACCAACGGCCTCGACCCGCGCGGCCGCGACGAGATGCTGGCATTGATCAGGCGCATCGGCACCGAGTTCGGCATCAGCGTCCTGGTCACCTCCCACCTGCTGGGCGAGCTGGAACGCGTCTGCGACCACGTGATCGTCATCGACGCCGGGCGGCTGTTGCGCTCGTCCGCGATCGGCGACTTCACGCAGGCCACGCAGACCGTGTCGGTCGAGGTCGACGAGGGCCTCGACGAGCTGGCCACCCGGCTGTCCGGTGACGGGCAGACCGTCTCACGGCAGGGGCGGATGCTGGTGGTCAAGGTGCTGGGGCCCGAGACGTACGACGCCATCCGCGATGCCACCGTGGAGCTGGACCTGTGCCTGATCCGCCTCGAACAGGGACGCCATCGCATCGAAGACGTCTTCCGGGATGAGGTCGCAAGTGTCTGAGATTTACGACATCGGCTATCGGCACTACGACGGCCCGCGGCTCGGGCGCGGCTACTCGACCAGGGCGCTGGCCGTCCACAGCCTGCGCGGCGTCTTCGGCCTCGGCCGCCCGGCCCGCAGCAAGATCGTGCCGTTCGCGCTGTTCGGCATCATGATGATGCCCGCCATCGTGAGCATCGCGCTCATGGCCCTGGCCAAGCAGCGCGGCATCCCCTACAGCGGCTTCGCGGTCGTCATGCAGGCCGTGGTGGCGATCTTCCTGGCCGCGCAGGCGCCCACGGCCGTCGCGCCCGACCTGCGCTATCGCGTGCTGCCGCTCTACCTCTCGCGGCCCGTCGCGATCGTCGAGTACGTCGGCGCCAAGGTGGCGGCGATGACCGTGGCGGTGTTCGCGCTGATCGCGGTGCCGCTCACGCTGATGTACGTGGGCGAGCTGGTCGTGGACATGCCAGGTCCGCCGGCCACCGGCGAGTTCTTCGGCTCCCTGCTCATGACGCTGGTGCTGGCGCTGCTGCTGTCGGCGTTCGGGCTGGCGCTGGCCTCGTTCACGCCGCGGCGCGGGCTCGGCGTGGCCTCGGTGATCACGGTCTACCTGCTGTCGTTCGCGTCCGTCCCGCTGATCTTCGGCACGCTCTACTCGTCGGGCAACGAGTCCGTGGCGGTCTGGGCGTGGCTGCTGAGCCCGTTCTGGCTGGTCGACTCCGTACAGGCCTGGCTGTTCAACACCCCGCGGCACTCCATCGAGAACGCGCCCTACCCGGACGGCCTCGCCTCCGCGGTGGTGCTGGTGGTGCTGATCGGCGTGGCCGTGGCCGCCCTGGCGCTGCGCTACAGGAAGGCGGCCGCGCGATGAAGATCGAGCTCTCGCAGGTTTCCCGCTGGTACGGCAACGTGGTCGCGGTCAACGACGTCACCATGACCATCGGCCCCGGCGTCACGGGCCTGCTCGGTCCGAACGGCGCGGGCAAGTCGACGCTCCTGCACATGATGGCGGGCTTCCTGGCCCCATCGGGCGGCTCGGTCACGCTGGACGGCACCCAGGTCTGGAAGAACCACCATATTTACCGAAATATCGGCTTGGTTCCTGAAAAAGAGGGCGTTTACGGCTTCCTGACCGGCTGGCAGTTCGTCCTCTCGGCCGCCCGTCTGCACGGGCTGTCCAACCCGATCGAGGCCGCCCGCAAGGCCCTGGCCACGGTCGAGATGGAGGAGCCGAAGGACCGGCGCGTCGAGACGTACTCGAAGGGCATGCGCCAGCGCGTCAAGGTCGCCGCCGCCCTCGTCCACGACCCGCCCGTGCTCCTGCTCGACGAGCCCTTCAACGGCATGGACCCGCGCCAGCGCCTGCACCTCATGGACCTGATCCGCACCATGGGCACGGGCGGCAAGACGATCCTGTTCAGCTCCCACATCCTGGAGGAGGTCGAGCGGGTCGCCCAGCACATCGAGGTCCTGGTGGCGGGGCGGCACGCGGCGTCGGGCAACTTCCGCGAGATCAGGCGCCTGATGACGGACAGGCCCCACCTGTTCATGATCCGCTCCAGCGACGACAGGAAGCTCGCCGCCGCCCTCGTACGCGACGAGTCCACCGGCGGCATCACGCTGCGCCCCGAGGGCCTGGAGGTCCAGGCCACCGAGTTCCGCCGCTTCGCCCGCCTCCTCCCCCGGGTCGCCCAGGCCGAGGACATACGCCTGCACCAGGTCTCCCCCGCGGACGAGGACCTGGAGAGCGTCTTCTCCTACCTGATCAACAGGAGCACCTGATGAACACCGTTGTAGCGGGCATCACGTACCGCGCCCTCCTGGGCCGCCGGCGGATCATCCTGCTCCTGCTGCTCCCCCTGGCCCTGATCGGCCTGGCCGTACTGCTCCGCGTGTTCGGCGCCGACGACCAGGCCACGACCGTGCGGCTGATGGAGAACTTCGCCATCTCCACCATGCTCCCGCTCCTGGGCCTGATCGCCGGCACCGGCGTCATCGCCCCGGAGATCGACGACGGCACGATCATCCACCTGATGTCCAAGCCGATCTCCCGCCCGGTCATCGCCCAGACGAAGTTCCTGGTGGCGGCCTCGATGCTGGCCGTGTTCGCGGCCGTGCCCACGTACGTGGCGGCCTGGATCCTGGTCGGCAACGAAGACGGCATCGCCCCCGGCTTCGCCGTCGGCTCCCTGGTGGCCGGCATCGCCTACGCCGCCGTCTTCCTCCTCCTGGGAGTCGTCACCCGCCACGCTGTCACGATCGGCATCATCTACGCCCTGGTCTGGGAGAGCCTGGTCGGCAACCTCATCGCGGGCGCCCGCAAGTTCTCGATCCAGTACTGGGGCCAGTCGATCGCCGACCAGATCTCCGACTCGGCCTTCTTCGAGACCGACGTCGCCCTGAGCTTCGCCATCCCGGCCCTTCTCGTGGTCACCCTCGGCGCCGTCTTCTGGGCCGGCCAGCGCCTGCGCGCCTTCTCACTCACGGGCGACGAATAGATCGTCTGCAGGGTCGAGGGCATGCCTGCGCGCCTGGTAGAGCTGCGGCTGACCGAACGCGACGCTGTGCTGCCGATGGGCGACATGACCGTGCTCATCGGCCGCGACAGCAGCGGCGAATCCCACGCGCTGGAGGTCCTGTCACGGCTGGTGAAGGTCCCACTCATGAACATCGGGTACGGCACCGCGGTGCCGTACCCGATGAAAGAAGATCAGACGCAGGCCGTACGCACGACGTCGGCCAGCCGTCCAGCCACTCGCGTGGCGTGCTCTTCCGACGCGGCCTCGACCATGACCCGGATCATGGGCTCGGTCCCGCTCGGCCTGATCAGGACCCGCCCCGTCTCCCCGAGCTCCGCCTCCGCCAGCGCCACGGCGGCGACGAGTTCGGGCACCGAGGCCTTGCCCCTGTCCACGTCCTTGACGTTGATCAGGATCTGCGGCAGCGGCGTCATCACCGAGGCCAGTTCCTTGAGCGGCACGCCCGACTTGGCCACCACGTGCAGCAGGTGCAGCGAGGTGAGCAGGCCGTCGCCCGTGGTGGCGTGGTCGAGCATGATGACATGCCCCGACTGCTCGCCGCCCAGGTTGAAGCCGTCGGACTTCATCCGCTCCAGGACATAGCGGTCACCCACCGCGGTCTCCACCACGGTGATCCCGGCGTCGCGCATCGCGAGCTTGAAGCCCAGGTTGGACATCACGGTCGCGACCACGGTGTCCTTGGCCAGCTGGCCGTCGCCGTGCATGGCGGCGGCCAGGATGGCCATGATGTGGTCACCGTCGATGATCGAGCCCGTGTGGTCGACGGCCAGGCAGCGGTCGGCGTCGCCGTCGTAGGCCACGCCCAGGTCGGCCCCGCGCGAGATGACCACCTGCTGGAGCTTGTCCAGGTGGGTCGAGCCGTGGCCGGCGTTGATGTTGAGGCCGTCCGGCCGGGCGCCGATGGCCTCGACGCGGGCGCCCGCGCGTACGAGCGCCTCGGGAGCCACCATGTGGGCGGCCCCGTGAGCGCAGTCGATCACGATGTTCAGGCCGTCGAGGGCCCCGTTCATCGTGGTCAGCACGTGTGAGATGTAGCGGTCGGCCTCCCCGTACGCATCGCGTACGCGACCCACGCCCGAGCCGACGGGGAAGCTCCACTCCTCGCCCAGCCGGCGCTCGATCTCGTCCTCGACCACGTCGGACAGCTTGAAGCCGCCGCGCGCCAGGAACTTGATGCCGTTGTCGGGCGCCGGGTTGTGCGACGCCGACAACATGACGCCGAGATCGGCGCCGAGCGCGGCGGTGAGGTGGGCGACGGCCGGGGTGGGCAGCACGCCGAGGCGCAGCACATCCACTCCAGACGCCGCGAGGCCGGCGACCACGGCGGCCTCGAGAAATTCTCCCGAGGCACGCGGGTCCCGGCCTACGACCGCCACCGGACGTCGTCCGGTAGCGGCGAACGCGCCCGCATCGCCGAGGACATGAGCAGCGGCCACGGACAGATCCATGGCGAGCTCAGCTGTGAGGTCGCGACCCGCGACCCCACGTACCCCGTCGGTGCCGAAAAGGCGCGCCAACTTAGCGCTTGCTGTACTGCGGAGCCTTGCGGGCCTTCTTGAGGCCGTACTTCTTCCGCTCCGTGGCGCGGGCGTCACGGGTGAGGAAGCCGGCCTTCTTGAGCGGTGCACGGTTGGCTTCCACGTCCAGGACCGACAGGGCACGGGACAGGCCCATGCGCAGCGCGCCGGCCTGGCCGGTCACGCCGCCGCCGTCGATGCGCGCGATGACGTCGAACGCCTCCTCGGCGCCGAGCACCACGAAGGGCTCGTTGACGATCTGCTGGTGGACCTTGTTCGGGAAGTAAGCGTCCAGCGAACGACCGTTGATCGTCCACTTGCCGGTGCCAGGGACGATGCGCACGCGGGCGATCGCCTCCTTGCGGCGGCCGGTGCCGTACGAGTTGCCCGTGGTGACGGGCTTGCGCACGGGAGCGTCAGCGCTCGCGGTGGATTCGGTGGTGTATTCGGACGGGAACTCCTCGCTGCTGGAGAAGTCCTCCACCTCGGCCGTCTCGACGACCGTCTCGACACCAGTGGGCTCAGCCACGGTTCTCCTCTAAATCTTTCGGTCTACTACTGGGCGATCTGGGTGATCTCGAACGGCACCGGCTGCTGGGCCTGGTGCGGGTGCTCAGAACCCGCGTAGACCTTCAGCTTCTTGGCCATCTTCCGGCCGAGGGAGTTCTTCGGCAGCATGCCCTTGACGGCCTTCTCCACTGCCTTGTCGGGCCGCTTGTCCATGAGCTCGCCATAGCTGACGGAACGCAGACCGCCCGGGTAGCCCGAGTGGCGGTACGCCTTCTTCTGCTCACGCTTGTTGCCGGTCAGCGCGATCTTGTCGGCATTGATGATGACAACGAAGTCACCGGTGTCGACGTGGTTGGCGAAGATCGGCTTGTGCTTGCCGCGGAGCAGGATCGCGACGTGGCTGGCCAGCCGGCCCAGCACGACATCGGTCGCGTCGATGACGTACCACTGACGCTGAACGTCGGCGGGCTTCGGTGAGTACGTGCGCACGGTCGTAGCCTTCTTTATGCTCGCGTCTTCGGCGCTGTCGGATGCGACAGCTACATTGGTCGGTCGGTGCGGGCACACGACGGCCCGGACCTTCCGTCTCCGCAAAACGGGAGATGACGCCGGACGCGCCGCGCATTGGTCACGCTGGACCTATGCACACAACGAACCTAAGCTACCCGCCCGAAGGCGCACAGGTCAAAGTGACCGGTAACCCTGTGCGAGTCTACCCGACCGCAGAACGGTTCGATTTCGTTTCCCTGGGACCCCTTCTTTCCCAGGACCAGACATCCCTATCGTTGGCGGCGGTATGCGGCAGAACTCTCACACCCGGCAAACCCAGCGCGGCCTTCGGCGCCGGAGTCACCTGGGTGTGTTGGCCTGCCTCCTGGCGGTCCTGTTCACGGGGGTGCTGATCGGCCGGCTGACCGACGACCAGGAGCCCGCCCCCCACGTCTACCTCAACGAGACCGCCCCGCCCGCGGCCGCCACCGCCAATCCCGCGCCGACGGTCACGAGGAAGGCGCAGCCGCAGGCCGACCGGATCCCCCGGGGGGTCATGACCAAGCAGTTCCCCAGCGGCGCCGCCACCCCCAGGGCGACCAGGTCGTCGAAGGACCAGGTCCCCGGCTTCAACACGCAGGACAAGCACGTGGTGCTCGGCGACCCCGCCGACGGCGTACAGGTGCTGTCCGGCCTGGCGTCCAAGGTCGTCTCCCTGACCAACACCGCCAGGTCCCGCCGTGGTTGCGGACCGCTCAGGGTGGACTCCGGGCTCATGCGCTCCGCTCGTACGCACTCGCTGGAGATGGCTCGTACGGGAGAGCTCGTGCACAACTCCCCCGACGGCGCCTCGCCCTGGGACCGGATGGAGCGCGCCGGCTACCGCTGGGGCGCCGCCGAGAACATCGGCGCCGGGTACATCACCCCGCAAGAGGCGATCGACGGATGGCTCGACAACCCCGACCACCGCAAGAACATCCTGGACTGCGGCCTGAAGGCCATCGGCGTGGGCGTCGCCTCCGGCCCCGGCGGTCCATGGTGGACCCAGGACTTCGGAACCCATTGACATCCTCCCCCTCGTCCTCCGCCTGAAGGCGAAGGTCTCCTCGGAGGTATTCGATGACGCACATCACGGTAATGTCTCCGCATGGTTTCCAACGGCAGTGGGGAACGTGAACACGACACGGGCGACACTCCCTTCGCCCCTTTCGGCCCCGCCCCCACCGGTGCCGCTCCGTACGGAATGGGAGGCGCCCCCCAGGACCCGGCCAATGGTGCGTTCATGAACGGCGGCCCAGGAAGCGGGCCGGTCCCGCCGGGTGGCGCCCCGGGCAACGGCGCGTTCCCGAACGGCGGCCGCCCAGGCGGTGACCCCAGGAACGGCGCGGTCCCGAACGGCGGCCGCCCGGGCGGTGACCCCAGGAATGGCGGGTTCATGGGCGGCGGGCCGCCCGCCAACAACGGCCCCGCAGGCGGCGGTCCATCGGGCGGCGGTCCCTCAGGCGGCGGTCCCTCAGGCGGCGGCCCGTCGGGAGGCAGCCCGTCGGGCGGTTTCTTCAACGACGGCGGTCCGGCAGGAAACCCGGACGGCGCGCCACGTCGCGGCAGGCGAGCACGCCCCGACGGCCCGACCGGCGGCCCGCCCCCAGGTGGCGGCCCAGGTCCGGGTGGCGGTCCGGGTGGCGGCGGGCCCACGGGTGACCCGTTCGGAGGCGGCGGCTCGTTCGGAAGCGGCGGCTCGTTCGGAGGCGGCTCGTCCGAGCGCGGCGGCGCCCACGCGGCCGGCCCTCCCGGCTCCGGACCTGGCGGCCTGGGCGCTCCGTCGGACGACCCTCCGCCCTCCTCCCGCCGTTCCCGCAAGGAGAACAAGGAGAAGGCCCGCAAGGACAAGGACAAGGACGGCGGCGCCGCCGGCGACGACACCCCGAGGGCCCCGCAGAGCAAGGTCGGCTGGAGCCCGTACGACGAGGGCCAGCGCTCGCGCGCCCCGCTGTGGTTCGCCCTCGGCGGCGTCCTGGTGCTCGGCCTGCTGGGCGGCGGACTCGCCCTCATGTGGAACGCCGACGGCCCCGTGACCGCCGAGACCGCCTCCCCCCGCCAGACCTCGGCGCCCCTGCCGTCGGCCCCACCCGGCAAGTACGGCTTCGCCACCGACCGCGGCACCGACCCCGATCCGATCTCGGTCAAGGAGGTCTTCGGCAAGAAGAAGAAGGTCACGGTCTCGGGCCGCTCCTACGAGATGACGATCACCAGCAAGGACAAGAAGTGCACGGACGGCGCCCTGGGCGACACGCTCCAGAAGGCACTCAAGTCCGGCAAGTGCACCCAGTTCGTACGAGCGAGCTTCCGCGACAAGGCCGGCAAGGTGATCGGCACGGTCGGCGTGGCCAACCTCAGCACGAGCAAGCAGGCGGCCAAGGTGGCCAAGTCCGGCGACACGAAGAACTACGTCAAGCCGCTGGCGGGTAAGGACACTGTCACCAAGTTCCTCGGCTCGGGCAGTGGCGGCGCGAAGATCTCGACGTGGGGCCACTACGCGATCCTGGTCTGGTTCCAGAACAAGGACGGCACGAAGCCCGACTCGAAGGGGTCGAAGGTGATCAGCCAGGCCATCAACGACATCACCAAGGGCACCGTGTTCCTGGCCATGGACAACCGCACGCTCACCGGAAGCCGCCTGAGCTGACCGATCATTGAGGGGCAAATGTGCCGGAAGGGGATGCCGGATGCCTCTGGGAACGCCCATACCGACATAACGATCTCGCGTCTCTCGCTAGGCTCCAGCTATGCGTGGCCAGGAACCCGGGTCTGAGCACGATCGCAGGGAAGCCGACCGCTCGGCCGCTCCCGCGACGCCACCGCCGAGCTTCGGCCAGACCGACAGGCGAGACGTACCAGCGGCGTCCACTCCAACCGACGAGGCGGGCGATGCCGAGCCGCACCCCGCCATTCCCACCTTCCAGGGCTCACCGTCCGATCCAGACGGCGCCCCGCCATGGGAGGTGCCCGGCGACGACGCCGCCCCGTACGACTGGTTCTCCGACCCCACCCACCCAGACTTCGCCCCACCCGAACCCCCACCAGACCACCATCCCCTGACCCCGCCACCCTTCGGCCACCCCCAGGCCACCACCCCCCACCCACCGTTCGGCACCCCAGAGCCCGACCACCCGCCCTTCAGCGCACCAGAGCCCGCCCGCCCGCCCTTCGGCACGCCAGAGGCCACCGGTGCGCCGTTCACCCCGCCCGAAGACACCGCGCCTCCCGGCACCCCACGGCCCGGCCACCCACCCTTCGGCAAGCCCGGCTCTGACCACCAGCGGTTCGTGCCACCGCAGCCCGACCACCAGCAGCGCACCAGGGCACAGGCGGACCACAAGCCGTTCATCCCGCCTCAGGCAGGTCAGCCCTTCGGCGCCCCCGAGACTGACCACCCGTGGTCCGGCGCCCGCACCCATGCGGAAACCGAGGAGCCCTCCGGCACGCCCGCGACCGACCGCCCGTTCGGAAGGCCCGAGACCGACCGGCCCTGGCCCGCTCCACCCCAACCAACCCAGGCAGAGTCCGACCACCCCTGGCCCGCCCCTCCCCAACCAACCCAGGCAGAGTCCGACCACCCCTGGCCCGCTCCACCCCAACCAACCCAGGCGGAGACTGACCAGACCCGGCCCGGGCGGCTCCGTGATGTGCGCTCGTGGAACGAGCCGAACGAGGAGCCCACCCAACAGCAGGTCGGCCAGCAGCCCGGACACCAGTTCAGCGACCAGTCCGGCCACCAGTCCGGCAGCTGGCCCGTGGAGCCGGTCGTACCCGGAGCACCGCCCTGGGAGCCACCACCGGCGTTCACCGCCGCTGCGGCGGGCATGCCGGTATGGCCCGCGCCCATCACGGACCCGCACGCCATGCCACCCTGGCCGGCCGCGACGGGAGAGCTGGTGGCCGAGCCGGACGCCGACGAGCCAAGCCTGCCCCCGCCCTTCGACCCGAACGCCACCAACCCGGAGGGCTTCACCCGCCCGGCCCACTACTTCGACCCGGACGCCGCGAAGCGGGACGCCGCCGAACACCCCGACACCCCTCACCAGGGTGCCGAAGACACGGCGCCAGGCCACCCGAGCGGGACACAACCCCACGCCACCAAGCCCTCACAGCCGACGCCCGGCCCATCAGACCGCCCCGACCAGGGACACGAGCACGGGCATCCCATCCGGGGGCATGAACAGGGGCATCCCATCCAGGGACACGAGCTGGGTCATCCCTCGCAGGGGCATCCCACGCCAGGGCATGAGCAGGGTCGCCCCACGCAGGGACACGAGCAGGGTCACCCCACGCATGGGCATGAGCAGGGTCATCCCGCGCAGGGGCATGATCGGGATCACTTCGCGCGGGGACACGACCGGTCGGAAAGCACCCAGTCCACCGACCCCGATCTCACCGCGGCACTATCGAGCGCGACCGACCACGACCCCACTCACGTACCAGCAGAAACCAGCGCAGAAGGCCCCTCCGACCAGAAGGGCCCGAACACTCCCGAGCCGGCCAAGCCCAGGCCGACGGGCAGCGCGCACCCCGCAGTCACCAAGGGCACCCGCAAGCCCCCACTCCTACCCGCCCCCGTGGCAGGGAACACAACCCGCCCAGCCCACTACTTCGACCCGAACGCGACCACCCGCGACACCGCCCCACAACCGTCCATCCGCCCACCGGAGCCAGGCGACGTACCCGTCTGGCCCCCCATCCCCCCGACCGGTGACAAACTGCCCGAGCTCCCGTTCTCCAGAGACACTTGGGGTCAGAAGCCCTCGACCTCCTTCGACCTCCCCACACCGCCAACGGGTGGCCCGGCGTTCCCGCCTGGAGCGTTCAAACAGCCCCCGTTCCAGACCCAGCCCCCACCTCCACCACCGGCCAAGAGCAAGCGGGCCCTGCTGGTGACGCTGGGCGCGCTGGCTCTGGCGGGAGTGGCGACGGGCGGCTTCTTCGCCTACCAGGCCGTGAGCGCCCCGCAACCCACGACAGCCGCCGCCCGGGCCACCGCGTCCGCGCCGCCACCGACCATCACGGAGGAGTCCGCCGCCCCACCCGCCGACGTACCGGGAGCGTCTGTGCTCAACTCCGAGCAGACCGACCCGCAGAAGTTGTCCCTCTCGGAGGCGTTCCCGAAGAAGAAGGTGAGCGCGGCGGGCACGACGTTCACCAGGGTCAAGGCCGACATGGAGACGACCTGCGACAAGGCCGCCACCGGCGCCTTCGCCGACGCGCTGAAGGAGCAGAAGTGCAGCCGGGTGCTCAGGGCCACGTACGTCGACAGCAAGCGCCGCTACGCCGTCACCACCGGCATCGCCGTACTTCCTGACAAGGACGCCGCCGCCACCGCCGACCAGGCGAAGGACCTCTCCCGCAACATCTGGTTCCGCTCCCTCCCCGGCGCGGCAGGCTCGGGCGGCGAACGGGTGCACATGGCCGGCGGGTACGCGGCGGGCCTGCTCTGGGGCCGCTACATCGTCTTCAGCTACGCCACCCACGCTGACGGCCACACCCCGGCGTCCAAGGAGAAGACCCTCCCCAAGGTGAGCGGCGCATTCCGCGACCAGACCTCCCTGGTCCTGGAACGACGCATCACCACCGACTGACCCACCCACGCCCAGGCTGGAGCCTCGAAGCTCCAGCCTGGCAACACGCTCCGGACCTCCGTGATCCAACCTCTCGGAGTCCCGGACCCTGAACCCGGACCCTGAACCCGGATCACGAAGCCCGGATCACGAAGGCCAGATCACGGAGGCCAGATCACGGAGGCCGAGGCCGGATCACGGATCACACGTAGCCGGAGGCCGGATCACGGAGCTCCGGGCGGGACCTCGAACCTCCTGCAAAGCCTCGAATCTCCGGCGGCTAATTAGGACTCGGGCTCGGCCTCAGTCACCGTCCTGACCCGCCGCGTAGCCGCCGCCCGCGCGGCGAGCTCCCCCTCCCCCGGATACCCCACCTCTTCAAGACACAGCCCATGCGCCGGCGCCACATGCACCCCGGAATCCCGCGACCCCCGCACCAGCACCTCCCCAGGCCACTCAACCCCCCGCCGCCCATCACCGGCAGCCAGCAGCGCCCCCACCAACGCCCGCACCATCGAGTGACAGAACGCATCGGCCACGACGACGGCCTCCAGCACCCCGGACGCCTCCCGCCCCCACTCCAGCCGCTGCAACTCCCTGATGGTCGTGGCCCCTTCACGCTTCTTGCAGAACGCCGCGAAGTCGTGCTCCCCGAGCAACAGAGCGGCGGCCGCGTTCATCGCGGCGAGGGACAGCGGCCGGTTGTGCCAGACCACCTCACGCCGCCGCAACGGGTCCACGCCGCCGGGCCTGTCGCTCACCCGGTACGCGTACCGCCGGAACATCGCCGAGAACCGTGCGTCAAAGCCCTCAGGAGCCACCGAGACCCGATAAATCCGTACATCTGGCTCCAGGACCCCACCGAGCCGCCTCACGAGCGCAGAGAGCCGCTCATCCACGCCCAGCGGCCCCCGGTTCCCGTCGAGCTCGCCCAGCGACCCGTCAGGCACGTCAACGTGAGCGACCTGCCCCCGCGCGTGCACCCCCGCGTCGGTACGCCCGGCCACGGTCAGCTCAGCCGGCCCACCGAGGCGCAGGATCCGCCCGACCGCCTGCTCGATCTCCCCCTGAACCGTACGCAGCCCCGGCTGCCTGGCCCATCCCGAGAAATCGGTCCCGTCGTACGCGAGGTCGAGGCGGAGCCGTACCACGATGAGATCCTCCCTAGATAAGAAAACGGGCCCGAACCCCCGCAAGGGGATTCGGGCCCGTCGAAAATCCGGCCTGGAAGATCAGGCCTCGTCCTTCTTCGCCTCGCCCTCGGCGGCCGGAGCCTCAGTGGCGGCCTCAGCAGCCGGAGCCTCCTCAGCGGCGGCCTCGGGAGCCGTGCTCTCCTCAGCCTCCGCGGCGGCCGGAGCCTCAGCCGGAGCGGCAGCGGCGGCCGGAGCCTCGGTGCGGCGGGTGGTGACGGCGTTCAGCGGCTCGGCCACCAGCTCGATGACCGCCATCGGGGCGTTGTCGCCCTTACGCGCCCCGACCTTGGTGATCCGGGTGTAGCCACCGGGCCGCTCGGCGAACGTCGTCGCGATCTCGGTGAAGAGGTGATGCACGACGCCCTTGTCCCGGACGACGGTCATGACCTGACGACGGTTGTGGATGTCGCCCTTCTTCGCCTTGGTGATCAGGCGCTCCGCGACCGGACGCAGGCGCTTGGCCTTCGTGACCGTCGTACGGATCTTGCCGTAGCGGAACAGATCGGTGGCCAGGTTGGCCAGGATCAGCCGCTCGTGCGCCGGGCTGCCGCCAAGACGTGCGCCCTTGCTGGGCTGGGGCATGGTCTTTCTCCTCCTGGATGAACCCGCCCCGGCCGTACCAGGTACCGGAGTCGGGCCGGACCGCGGTCACTTCGCGCGGTCCGTTTTCGAACCCCGCGTCCTAGGACGGACGCGGGGAAGCGGGGATCAGTACTGCTCGGTCTCGACGTACGCGCTGTCGTCGTCGTCGTAGCCGCCACCGGCCACCGCGCTCGGGTCGAACCCGGGCGGGGAGTCCTTGAGCGCCAGCGACATCTCGTGCAGCTTCTGCTTGACCTCTTCGATCGACTTGGCGCCGAAATTCCTTATATCGAGCAGGTCCTGCTCGCTGCGGGCGACGAGCTCACCCACGGTGTGGATGCCCTCGCGCTTGAGGCAGTTGTAGGAGCGAACGGTCAGGTTCAGCTCCTCGATCGGCAGCGCCAGGTCGGCGGCCAGAGCGGCGTCGGTCGGCGACGGGCCGATGTCGATGCCCTCGGCCTCGACGTTGAGCTCGCGGGCCAGGCCGAAGAGCTCGACGAGGGTCTTACCTGCGGAGGCCACCGCGTCGCGGGGCTTCATCGCGGGCTTGGTCTCGACGTCGAGGATGAGGCGGTCGAAGTCGGTACGCTGCTCGACTCGGGTCGCCTCGACCTTGTAGGTGACCTTGAGCACCGGGGAGTAGATCGAGTCGATCGGAATCCGGCCGATCTCCTGGCCCGGCTGCTTGTTCTGCGCCGCGGAGACGTAGCCGCGACCGCGCTCGACGGTCAGCTCCATCTCCAGCTTCGCCTTGCCGTTCAGCGTGGCGATGCGGAGCTCGGGGTTGTGCACCTCGACACCGGCCGGAGGCGCGATGTCGGCGGCGGTGACCTCACCGGGGCCCTGCTTGCGCAGGTACATCACGACCGGCTCGTCATGCTCGGAGGACACGACGAGTTCCTTGAGGTTGAGGATGATGTCGGTGACATCTTCCTTGACCCCGGGAACGGTCGAGAACTCGTGCAGGACGCCCTCGATGCGAATGCTCGTCACGGCCGCGCCCGGAATGGACGACAGCAGCGTGCGGCGCAGCGAGTTGCCGATGGTGTAGCCGAAGCCCGGCTCCAGCGGCTCGATGACGAATCGGGACCGGGTGTCGTCGATCGACTCTTCGAGAAGAGTCGGACGCTGAGCGATCAGCATGTACGGGATCTCCCCTTTTCGTGTGGCGACCGCTATATGACGCCACTCCGATAAAAGCATAGTTGAGGCACAGTGGATCGCGTTCAGCGATCCGCTGCAGGTAGCGGATCACGCACCTACAGTGGATCGCGTTCAGCGATCCACTGCAGGTAGCGAATCATGCACCTACGGAAAATCCGTACCTCAACCACAACTCACTTCGAGTAGAACTCGACGATGAGCTGCTCCTGCACCTGGGTGTCGATCTGCTGGCGAACCGGCAGCTGGTGAACCAGGACGCGGAGCTTGTCCGGCACGACGCCGAGCCACGCGGGAACCGTGCGCTCACCGGCGGTGGCGCGGGCAACCTCGTACGGCAGCAGGTTGCGCTTGGTCTCGCGGACCTCGATGATGTCGTGCTCGCGAACGCGGTACGACGGGATGTCGACCTTCTTGCCGTTCACCAGGAGGTGCCCGTGACGGACCTGCTGGCGGGCGGCGTCGCGCGACTGGGCGAAACCGGCACGGTAGACGACGTTGTCGAGACGGCTCTCCAGGATCTGGAGCAGCACCTCACCCGACTTGCCGGTCTTGCCCGCGGCCTCGGCGTAGTAGTTGTGGAACTGCTTCTCGAGAACGCCGTAGATGCGGCGGGTCTTCTGCTTCTCGCGAAGCTGAGTCTGGTACTCGGTGTCCTTCGGACGACCGCGGCCGTGCTCACCCGGCGGGTAAGGACGGATCTCGATGGGGCACTTCGCGGACTCACACTTGCTGCCCTTGAGGAAGAGCTTGGTCTTCTCGCGACGGCAGAGCTTGCAGTCCGCGCCCGTGTAACGAGCCATTTCTCTCTATCTCCTGGGCTAAGTCAGACCCGGCGGCGCTTCGGCGGCCGGCAACCGTTGTGCGGAACTGGGGTGACGTCCTGGATCGAGCCCACTTCGAGGCCGGTGGCCTGCAGCGAGCGGATCGCGGTCTCACGGCCGGAGCCGGGACCCTTGACGAAGACGTCGACCTTACGCATGCCGTGCTCCATGGCGCGGCGGGCGGCGTTCTCGGCTGCCATCTGAGCGGCGAACGGGGTGGACTTACGGGAGCCCTTGAAACCCACGTGGCCGGCGCTGGCCCAGGAGATCACGTTCCCGTTCGGGTCGGTGATCGAAACGATCGTGTTGTTGAACGTGCTCTTGATGTGGGCGTGCCCATGAGCGACGTTCTTCTTTTCCTTGCGGCGCACCTTCTTCGGTGCACCCTGACGGCTCTTAGGAGGCATCCTTTGCCTTCACTCCTGAGGTCTTCGGTCCTGCGGCTGCGCGGACTACTTCTTACCGGGCTTCTTCTTGCCGGCGACGGTCTTCTTCTTGCCCTTGCGGGTGCGCGCGTTGGTCTGTGTGCGCTGACCGTGAACGGGCAGGCCCTTGCGGTGCCTGATGCCCTGGTAACAACCGATTTCGATCTTGCGACGAATGTCGGCCTGGACCTCGCGGCGCAGGTCACCCTCGATCTTGTAGTTCGCCTCGATGTAGTCACGCATCGGGACGAGCTCAGTGTCGGAGAGCTGGTGCACACGGAGGTCGCCGCTGACACCGGTGGCCTGGAGGATCTCCTGGGCGCGGGTGCGGCCGATTCCGAAAATGTAGGTGAGAGCGATCTCCAGCCGCTTCTCGCGGGGGAGGTCGACGCCAACCAGGCGGGCCATGGTCGGGCATTCTCCTTCTTTGTGGCGGAGGTCTTGCGCCTCACAACCCCTCCCCAATGCCCGGGGTGAGGGCCCCGGCCTCCGACCGGGGGTCTCCTGAACGGTTCGACCGAAGTCGCCTGCTCAGGCGTGACACGCGATTACTGACTCAGGCTCCTCATGCGTCGAGTCCGCTCCCTGATGGGGCGGACTCGGAGAAGCCTTACGGCGACTAACCCTGGCGCTGCTTGTGGCGCAGGTTGTCGCAGATCACCATGACGCGACCGTGCCGGCGGATCACCTTGCACTTGTCGCAGATCTTCTTGACGCTCGGCTTTACCTTCATTGTCCTTTGTTCCTCAGACGTCTTACTTGTATCGGTAGACGATCCGCCCACGACTGAGGTCGTAGGGGCTCAGTTCAACGACAACCCGGTCGTCAGGAAGGATCCGAATGTAGTGCATCCGCATCCGTCCGCTGATGTGGGCCAGGACCTTATGGCCGTTGTCGAGCTGCACCCGGAACATGGCGTTCGGGAGCGACTCGACCACAGTGCCCTCGATCTCGATGGCGCCGTCTTTCTTGGCCAAAATTCCTCGCGTTTCACTGATCGGTCGTCTGAGGCTCCGGTTCACTACGCAGCCGCGACCTTCACGCTTCGAAGAGAGCGACGATCAGCAAAGATCGCCGACGCGTGATAAGTCATAGTGAGCCGACTAAGGAGTGTACGACACCTGGGCTCAAAACGCGAAACGCGTGCCAGGCGTCCTGACACAACCATCAACGAGTTTACCCCACGTTCCGCGTACCCAGTGCACACAGCGGAAGGCCCGCCGGAGGTTGGTGAAGTCAAGAGGTCGTCGCAACACTGATTGATCAACTGGCTGTCGCCAGGAGCTTG
>NZ_JBHSPA010000087.1:0-591 GCF_042656245.1 Nonomuraea insulae | reverse complement strand
TGCCGACGCCGTGGGTGGCGATCAGGCGGGGGTTGATGGCGGCGACCAGCGGGTCCAGCAGGTCGTCGAGGTCGGTGATTTCGGTGGACAGTTGCTGGTGGCGGCGGGCCAGGCTGCGCAGGGCGAGTTGGGTGGCGGTGGCTGGGCTGGCGGCGTCGGCCGGATCGGGCCGCAAGGCGGCGCAGGTGCTGATCAGCTTGGTGGCCGGCAGGTGGCGCAGCTGCTCGCGCACCTCATCGGGAGCGGTCACGATCAGGGACTTGATCTGGCGCTGGATGGTGGCGCGCTGATCGACCGCGCTGCGGCGGGCCAGGCGCAGGTTGCGCAGGGCTTCGATGCGGCCATCGCGCTGTTTGGGGACGCCGGTCCGCTCTCCGGCGGCCGCGCTCTTGGCGGCGGCGATCGCGTCGATCGGGTCGGACTTGCCCTGCAAGCGGCGCTTCTTGCGGTCCGGGCGGTCGATCTCGACCACCTCGACGTCTTCGGCGCGCAGCAGCCGGGCCAGGCCGGCCCCGTAAGCGCCGGTGCCCTCGACGCCGACCTTCATCAGCTGTCCGAAGGCGCGCATCCACTCCAGCAGAGCCGAGTAAC
>NZ_JBHSPA010000086.1:60414-128001 GCF_042656245.1 Nonomuraea insulae | reverse complement strand
CTCTGCGCCGATGGTACTGCACTCGGGAGGGTGTGGGAGAGTAGGTCACCGCCGGACAATCTTTGAGGGCTCCGACGCCGTAGTGCGTCGGAGCCCTTTTTTGCGTTTACGAGGTCGGGCCTCGTCCCGTATAGTTCACGGGCGGCAGGCCACCTTCGAGGAAGCCTCATGAGCGACATCTTCATCTCCTATCGCCACAGCGACAGCAGCGCGCGGGCGGGCCGGCTTCAGGCGGCTCTGCGGCAGGCTTTCGGAGAGCACAGTGTCTTCATGGACACCTCCTCCATTCTCCCGGGCGAAGTCTGGCCGAAGAGGCTTCAGGCGGCACTCGATCAGGCGAAGGTCGTCCTCGTGGTCATCGGGGATCAGTGGATCCGGGCGGCCAACGAGTGGGGGGAACGGCTGCTCGACCAGGAGGACGACTGGGTGCGCCGGGAGATCGCGACCGCGCTCGGCGCGGCGGGCAAAGAGGTGATCCCGCTGCTGGTCTGCGGGGCCAGGATGCCTCCGGCGGCACGCCTTCCTGCCGCACTGCGTGAGCTGCCCGAGCGGCAGGCGGTGGAGTTGCGTGATGAGTTCTTCGAGCACGACCTGAAGATGGTCGTGACCCAGGTGAAGGCGAAGGGGGCCTCGGACCGGCTGGTGACGGGGGACAGCTGGTACCCGCACCCGCCTCCCGACGTACCCGATGCTTTGGGCGAGGAGAAGCTGGCCGTGGCGATGGAGGCGGTGCTTCGCCATTGGGAGGTCGTCGAGAGCCCGCTCCCGCAGGATCTCGCGCGGACCCGGGTCGAGCTGTACAGGGAATATCGCTTCAAGACGTTCCGGGGCGCGGTGGCGTTCATGAGCGAGGTGGCTCCCGGTTGTGACATCGCGATCCACCATCCACGGTGGGAGAACGTCTGGCGGACGGTGCGGGTTTTCCTGACCACGTGGGACATCGGCCATCGCATTTCCGACCGTGACGTGCAACTGGCGAAGTATTTCGACAAGGCGTACGAGGAGTTTCCCGGAGCGGATCCCGGCGAGTGACGTCGGTAACAGCGTGTTCATGAGACGGTTTCACGGAAGAGCTAGCGGTCTGTCCGGAATGTTCGTGATAATGCTCGAATGATCGTCAGGGCGAAGGCGATACCACGACTGGTCATCGCGCTTGCCCTGGTCATGCCGCTAGTGGTGGTGAAGAGGCCGGTTGAGGACCGGACTGTGACGGTGTCGTCCTCGGAGACGGCGCCGGCTGTGCGGGCGGGTCCGATACTGCCGCAGGCCGGGCAGGCCAGGATGGTGGAGGAGAGCCTGGGCCGGGAGGTCGTGCCGCCGGTTTCGGGTAAGCGGATCTCCAAGCGGCTCGATCACTATCTGGCGGGCCGGCCGGGGCCGGTGGCGGCCATGGTGAAGGATCTGGCGACGGGGCGGGTCTATCGCTATCACGCCGATGAGCGGCTGATCACGGCCAGCACGGCCAAGGTGCAGATTCTCATGGCGTTGTTGCTGCGTACCCCGTGGAAGAAGCTGTCCGCGGGCGTCAGGCGGGATGCCGAGATGATGATCCGCTACAGCGACAACCACGCGGCCGATCGGTTGTGGCTGCGGATCGGCGGGGCGGAGGGGTTCGGCGCGGCGGGGAAGCGGCTGGGGCTGAAGCACACGATCGGGGTGCCGGGCAATTGTGTGGATCTGTACTGCTGGGGGATCACCAGGACGTCCGTGGATGACCAGGTACGGCTCATGGAGGCGCTGGTGTCCGGGAAGGGCCCGCTCAAGAAGGATGACCGGGAACGGGTGCTCAAGCTCATGGGCGCCGTCGCCGACGGGCAGGACTGGGGGATCAGCGCCGCGGCGTGCGATGGCGAGCGCGTGGCGCTGAAGAACGGCTGGCTCAAGCACGTCTCGACCAAGCGCTGGGCCACGATCAGCGTGGGGCTGATCAGGGACGACGGGCGCGACTACGCCGTTGCCGTACTCACCGAGGGGAGTCCCGAGGTCGGGTACGGCATAGCGACGGTCGAAGGCGTGACGAAGCGGATCATGCAGGATTTTCGGGGATGCCGGGGCTGACGAGGCGGTAGCCCACTCCGCGTACGGTCTGGATGAGCCGGTCGTCCTCGTCGCCGAGGCGCGCCCGCAGCCGCTTGACGTGCACCGCGATCGTGTTCGTCGAGGTGTTCGCGGCGGCGTTCCACACATTGCGCATGATCTGTTCGCGGGTGACCGTACGGTCGGCGTTGCGCATCAGGTACTGCAGCAGCTCGAACTCGCGCAACGGCAGGTGTACGGCCCTGCCGCCCACGCGTACCTGGTAGGCCTGTACGTCCAGCTCGACCCCGCCCACCGCCAGCACCTTGCGGGACTCGGGCGAGGCCGCCTGGATGAACGGCAGCAGCTCGGGCACCCGGTAGGGCCTGGCCACGCAGGCGGCCGCGCCGGCCGCGAGCGCACGCACCGCCTGCTCGGCGTGGCCTTCGCCGACACCGAGCAGCACGGGCACGGCCCGCGCCATGCGGACCGCGCGTACGAACTCCACCGCGTCGATGACCGGGAGCGTGGCCGACACGAGCACCACGTCCGGCTGCAGGGCGCCGGCCAGCAGCAGCCCTTGAGCGCCGTCGGACGCCCCGGTGACGGCCACGCCCTCGCGTTCGAGGGCCGTGGCCAAGCTCTCCACGACGGAGGCGTCGGGGTCGGCGATGAGCAGTACGGGCTTCGTCCTCGTGTCCCCGTTCATCGTGGATGCCGCCTGCTGTTGGGTCATCAGCCGAAGCGCCCCGTGATGTAGTCCTCGGTGGCCTTCTCGGACGGGTTGGTGAACATGCGGGACGTCTCGTCCATCTCGATGACCTTGCCGGGCTTGCCCTGTTCGGCGAGGTTGAAGAAGGCGGTCCTGTCGCTGACCCGGGCGGCCTGCTGCATGTTGTGGGTGACGATGACGATCGTGTACTCGTCCTTGAGCTTGGCCATCAGGTCCTCGATGGCCAGCGTGGAGATCGGGTCGAGTGCCGAGCACGGCTCGTCCATCAGCAGGACCTGCGGTTTGACCGCGATGGCGCGGGCGATGCAGAGTCGCTGCTGCTGACCGCCGGACAGGCCGGCGCCGGGCTTGGTGAGGCGGTCCTTGACCTCGTTCCAGAGGTTGGCGCCCTTCAGCGACTCCTCGACGATGCCGTCCATCTTCGACTTGCCGACGCGGCCGTTGAGGCGGAGGCCGGCGGCCACGTTCTCGTAGATCGACATCGTGGGGAACGGGTTGGGGCGCTGGAAGACCATGCCGATCATCCGGCGGACGGAGACGGGCTCGACGGTGGGGGCGTACAGGTCGTCGCCGTCGAGCAGCACCTTGCCCTCCACGCGCGCGCCCGGGATCACCTCGTGCATGCGGTTGAGTGTGCGCAGGAACGTCGACTTGCCGCATCCGGACGGACCGATGAAAGCGGTGATCGAACGGGGCTCGATGGTCATCGACACGTCCTCGATCGCCTTGTGCGACCCGTAGTACGCGTCGAGACCCGAGACCTGGATCTGCTTGGACATTGTGCTGATTACCCCCTATCGGCCCCTGGCGGGCGCACGCCACCAGGCGATCAGGCGCGCCACCAGGTTGAGCAGCATGACGATCAGGATGAGCGTGAGGGCTCCGGTCCACGCCCGGTCGACGGCCGTGTCGTTGGGACGGGCGGCCTGGTCGAAGACGAAGAGCGGCAGGCCCATCTGCGGGCCGCTGAACGGGTCGTTGTTGATGGAGTTGGTGAAGAACACGGTCATCAGCAGCGGCGCGGTCTCGCCGGCGACGCGGGCCACGGCCAGCATGACGCCGGTGATGATGCCGGTGAGCGCGGTCGGCAGCACGACCTTGATGATGGTGCGCCACTTGGGCACGCCCAGCGCGTACGAGGCCTCGCGCAGGTCGTTGGGCACGAGCCGGAGCATCTCCTCCGCGGACCGGACGACCGTCGGCATCATCAGGATCGACAGGGCGATCGCGCCCGCCCAGCCTGAGTACTGGAAGCCGAGGACGAGGATCCAGAACGCGAAGACGAACAGGCCGGAAACGACGGAAGGGATGCCGGTCATGACATCCACGAAGAAGCTGATGGAGCGGCTCAGCCGGCCGCCGTTGCCGTATTCGACCAGGTAGATCGCGGTGAACAGGCCGATCGGGACCGAGATGAGCGAGGCGAGCAGGACCTGTTCCAGGGTGCCGATGATCGCGTGGTACGCGCCACCGCCGGCGTCTCTTGCCCCGATGCCGTTCATCGAGTGGGTGAGGAACTCCAGGTCGAACCGAGCCAGGCCGTTGGAGATCACCAGCCAGAGCACGGAGACGAGCGGCACCACCGCCAGCGCGAACGCCAGGTAGACCAGGCCTTGGACGACCCGGTCTTTGATCCGGCGACCGGTGGAGATGTGTTGGATCGCGGTCATGCGCCGGCCCTCGCGTACTCCTTGCGGCGGTTGATGATCATGCGTGCGGCCGTGTTGACCAGCAACGTGATGACGAACAGCACGAGACCGGAGGCGATCAGCGCGCCCCGGCCGATCGGGGTGGCCTCGCCGAAGCCGTTGGCGATGTTCGCGGCGATGCTGTTGGCGTGCGGGGTGAGGATCTCGAAGGTGATGTCGAAGGTGGCGGGGAAGATCAGCGCGACCGCGATGGTCTCGCCCATGGCGCGGCCGAGGCCGAGCATGGCGGCGCTGATGATGCCGGGACGGCCGAACGGCAGCACGGCCATCCGGATCATCTCCCAGCGGGTGGCGCCGAGGGCGAGCGCCGCTTCCTCGTTCGTCTTCGGGGCCTGGAGGAACACCTCGCGGGAGATGGCCGCGATGATCGGCAGGATCATGATGGCCAGGACGATCGCGCCGGCCAGCATGGTCTTGCCGCCGATGGCGCCCTCACCGGCGAACAGCGGGAACCACCCGAGGTTCTCGTTGACCCACTGCGACGGCGTCCTGATCAGCGGAACCAGGAACGCCACGCCCCACAGGCCGTAGACGACGCTGGGTACGGCGGCGAGCAGGTCGATCAGGTAGCCCAGCGGTGCGGCCAGCCTGCGCGGCGCGTAGTGCGAGATGAACAGGGCCACGCCGACCGCGATCGGGGTGGCGATGAGGAGCGCGAGCGCGGAGCTGAGGACGGTGCCGAACGCCAGAGCGCCGATCCCGAACACGCCGCTGCTGTTGGGCTCCCAGGTGAGGTCGCCGAAGAAGCTGCCCTTGTTCGCCCGCAGGGCCGGGATCGCCTCGCTGATGAGGAACACGGCGATGGCCGCCATGATCGCCAACAGGATGACGCCGGCCGCTGTGGAGATGAAGCGGAAGGGGCCTTCGCCGTGGCTGCGCCGCGAGGCGGACCGGCTCGTGGCCGGCCCGCCTTCACGGGTGGGTGCGTTGGTCGTCATGAGCTCTTAGGAGATCGCCTCGACTGCGGTGCGGACCTTGGTGAGCAGGGTGCCCGACAGGGGGGCGTAGCCCAGCTCCTTCAGAGCCGCCTGACCTTCGTCGCTGGCCGTGTAGGTGAGGAAGCCCTTGACGATCTTCGACTGGTCGGCCGGCAGGCCCTTCTCGCAGGTGATCTCGTACGTCACCAGGACGATCGGGTAGGCGCCCGCGGTCTTGGTGGCGTAGTCGATCGACAGGGCGAGGTCGTTGCCGGTGCCCTTGACCTCGGCGGTCTCGACCGTCTTGGCCGCGCTGTCCGCGGTCAGCTCGACGAACTCGCCGGCGCCGTTGGCGACCTTGGACTTCTGCAGTGAGGAGTTCTCGGCGTAGGAGAGCTCGACGTAGCTGATCGCGCCCTCGGTGTCCTTCACGGACGAGGCGATGCCGTCGGAGCCCTTCGAGCCCTGACCCTTGGCCTCGGCCGGCCACGCCTTGGCCGCCTCGTACGGCCAGCCGGCGGTGGCGACGAGGAACTTGGTGAAGTTGTCGCTGGTGCCCGACTCGTCCGAGCGGTGGAAGGCCTGGATCGGAGTGGAGGGCAGCTTGGCGTCGGGGTTGTCGGCCTTGATGGCGGCGTCGTCCCACTTGGTGATCTTGCTGTTGAAGATCCCGCCGAGCGTCTTGGGGGACAGTTGCAGGCCGTCCACACCGGGCAGGTTGTAGACGACCGCGACCGGGCCGGTCACCATGGGGATGTTGATCGCCTTGCCGGTCTTGCACCGGGCGTCGGCCTGGGTGGGCTCGTCGTCCTTCAGTGCCGAGTCCGAGCCGGCGAAGGCGACCGTGCCCTGGATGAAGGCCTGCACACCCGCGCCCGAGCCGCTCGGCTGGTAGTTGAGGGTGACACCGGGGTTGGTGGCCGCGAAGTTCTTGGTCCACTCGGTGATCGCGTTGGCCTGGGCCGAGGAGCCCGCGGCGTTGATCGATCCGCTCAGCGCGTTGTCGTTGCCCGCTGCGGGCGCACTGGCGCTGGCGGAGGACGTGCCGGTGCCCCCAGAGGCATTGTTGTCTGTGCCGCACGCAGCGAGCGAGAGCGCGCCGACTACGGCGACGGCGGCGAGCCGGCCTGCATACTTCACGGTTGGGTTCCTCCCACTTGGTCCTTAGTCGCCACGAAAGCTATGCAGCGAAGGTGACTGAGACCCCCCAACGAGGGTGAACGTTCGGTGAACGCACCTGGTCACCCTCATGATGGGTGTTATGACTTATCGCGTATGCCTGGTGTGCATGGGCAACATCTGCCGATCGCCGATGGCCGAGATCGTGCTCCGCCAGACGCTCGCCGATCGCGGTCTGGCCGAGGATGTCACCGTCGAGAGCGCCGGGACCGGCGGGTGGCACGAGGGGGATCCCATGGATGAACGAGCGCTGGAGATCCTCGCTCAGCACGGCTACGACGGCTCCACGCATCGGGCCCGGCAGTTCACAAAAGACTGGTTCGACCGGTACGACCTCGTGCTCGCCATGGACCGGGACAATGTCGCCAATCTGCGGCGTCTGGCCCCTGCCGGGGTGGAGGTGCGGTTGTTCCGCGCGTTCGACCCGGCCGCGCCGGAGGGGGCCGAGGTGCCGGATCCCTACTACGGGGGCCGCGAAGGGTTCGAGGAGGTGCTGGAGCTGGTCGAGTCCGCCGCGGAGGGCGTGGCCAAGCACATCGCCGATGAGATTCACTGACGATCTGGGCTCCTCGCACGGCTGGCGGCTGCGGCGGGGCGTGCTGGACGACGGGCGTGAGGTGTTCGCCAAGACCGGCGCCGCCTCCGAGGTCTTCGCCTCGGAGGCCGCCGGGCTGCGCTGGCTGGGTGAGGCCATCGCCGTTCCCGAGGTGATCGAGGTCGGCTCCGACCGGCTCGTGTTGTCCTGGGTACGCCAGGAGCCGCCCGGTCAGGCGGCCGCCGAGCGGTTCGGGCGGTCGCTGGCCCGGTTGCACCGGTCGGGGGCGCCGGGCTTCGGGGCGCCGTGGCCGGGATTCATCGCCGAGTTGCCGATGGACAACGCGCCGGGCCCCGGCTGGCCGGCCTTCTACGCGGAGCGTCGGGTGCTGCCGTTCCTGCGGATGGCGCGGTTGCCGGCGTCGGACGTCGCGCTGGTCGAGCGGGCCGTGGAGCGGTTCGGCGAGGTCGCGGGGCCCGCGGAGGCGCCGGCGCGGATCCATGGGGATCTGTGGAGCGGGAACGTGTTGTGGTCCGGTGGGGATGCGGTGCTGGTCGATCCGGCGGCCCATGGTGGGCATCGGGAGACGGATCTGGCGATGCTCGACCTGTTCGGGTTGCCCTACCTCGATCGGGTGCTGGGGGCCTACCGGGAGGAGTGGCCGCCGGCGGAGGGGTGGCGGGAGCGGGTGCCGCTGCACCAGATCCATCCGCTGCTCGTGCACGTGGTGTTGTTCGGGGGTTCGTATCGGGACGCGTTGATGAGCGCGGTGCGGCGGGTGCTGGCGCTTTAGGTGGTCTTGCGCTTTCTGTACGCGCGTTGCCGGCAGGCTCGGGAGCAGTAGACGGGAGGGCGGCCCGAGGCGGCGGGCTCCAGGGGGTTGCCGCATTCCTGGCATGTTTCGTCACGGGATTCGTCACGCTCTTGGACGAGGGCCTCGATGCCGTCCAGGAGGCGGCGCAGGCCGAACTCGAAGGAGTCCTCCGGGTGGTCCCAGCCGCCCGTCTCCCAGAGGCGGGAGATCGTGGGGTAGCGGTCGAGGCGCTCGTACAGGGAGTCGCGCGCGCCCCACCACTCCTCCTCGGACACGCCGCTGCGGCGCTCCTCGCGCTCCGTCTCCAGCAGGAGCAGGGCCTCGGCGTCCACGAACCGGCCGACCAGGCCGATGACGGCGATCACCTCGGACGGCCTGAGCGCGGTGCCGGCCAGGGTGGAGAGCATGTATTCGTAGTGGGCGACGCCGTTGGGGCCGGGGAGGTGACGGGTGCCGCGCACCCCGGCCAGCCAGGGATGTCTCTTGCGGATCTGCCACGCGTGCCTGGCGACCGACCGCAGCCTGGCCCGCCAGCCCTCCTCCGGGTCACCGTGCTCGCCCAGGACCTCGTCGTCGCCGTGCTCCGGGTGCTCGCCCAGGACCTCGTCGCGCATGAGATCGACGAGCTGGTCGCGGCCGGGTACGTGGCGGTAGAGGGACATGGTCGTGAAGCCGAGCCGGTCGGCGACCTTGCGCATGGACAGGCCCTCCAGGCCCTCGGCGTCGGCCAGCTCGATGGCGGCGCGCACGATCCTGCCCAGGCTCAGCCCGGGGCGCGGCTCGCGCTCCCCCTCCCGCCACAGCAGCTCGATCCCGTCATCCGCCGGATCCGTCGTCATTGGCACCTTCGTAGTTTATGGTGTACTAATTCGTGTACGGCATAAACAACGAAGGTGGTGGAGATGTTCCAGTTCCACGTCGCGCCCTCCGGGGACGACTCCTGGCCAGGCTCCTTGGAGCGCCCGTTCGCCACTCTCGAACGCGCCCGTTCCGCGGCCCGCTCCGGCGACGCGGTCGTCCGGCTCAGGGGCGGGACGCACGTGCTGACCCAGCCCTTCGAGCTCACCGGGGAAGACTCGGGAACCGTCTATGAGGCCTTCGAAGGGGAGCAGGCCGTCGTGAGCGGCGGCCGTCGCATCACCGGGTGGCGGGAGCGGGACGGCGTGTGGGCGGCCGAGGTCGGCGACCTGGAGACCCGCCAGCTCTACGTGGACGGCCGCCGGGCCGCCCGCGCCGCCATCCCCGGCCTGCCGGGGGAGGCGTCCGCGACCCCCACCGGCTACGTCACCGACAGCGCCGAGCCGCGCGGGTGGCGGGACGTCGAGTTCGTCCACCGGGGCGTCTACCCGTGGACGGAGGCCCGGCTGGGCATGGCCGGGGTCGCGGCCGACGGTGACATGACCGTGATCACCATGGCGCAGCCCGGCTTCGGGCGGGCCGTCGAGCTGTACAACTCCACCTGGGAGGGCAACACCTCCCAGGGGCCGGGGCTGCCCACCTCGATCGAGAACGATCCGAGCTTCCTGCGCGAGCCGGGCACCTTCGTGCTCGACCGTTCGCGGCCGGGGGAGCACGTGCTGCTGTACCTGCCGCTGCCCGGCGAGGATCCCGGGCGGACCGTGGTGGTGGCGCCCGTGCTGGAGACGTTGCTGCGGGTTTCCGGCGCGCGGGACGTGTCGTTCAGGGGGCTGGAGTTCGCCGACGCCGGGTGGTTGCGGCCGAGCCGGCCCGAGGGCTTTCCGCACTACCACGGCAGTGGTTACTACGAGGGTGGGGGCGTCGAGACCGCCTACATCGGAGAGGGCGGATCCGTTACGTATCCAACGGCTTCCGTCACGATTCCCGCGAGTGTCAGGTTCGAGGACACGGTCGGCGTACGCATCGAGGGGTGCCGGTTCACCCGGCTCGGGGCGTCCGGGCTGAGCATCTCCGGGGGCGAGGGGTTCAGCGTGCGCGGGTGCGACTTCGACACGTTGTCCGCCGGGGGGATCGTGGTGTCCGACAGTCGGGGGACCACGATCGAGCGCAATCGGGTGCGGCAGGTGGGGCTGGAGTACAGCGGGTCGCCGGGGATCGCCGTGAGCGGGACACGCGACTGTGTGGTCGCGAACAACGAGATCACGCAGGTGCCGCACTGCGGGATCGTCGCGGGGCCCGGCGAGGGCACCCGGATTCTGCGGAATCTGACCGTGGACACCATGCAGGTGCTGGCCGACGGGGGCGGCGTGTATCTCTCCGGGGTCCAGGGGGATTCGGCGAGCAACGGGGCGGTGGTGCGGGGGAACGTCATCAAGGACACGCGGACGCCGTACAACTTCGGGCTGTACACCGACTACGGGGCCAGTTGGGTGATCGTCGAGGAGAACGTGGTCATGCGGGCCGACAACACTGCCGTGCTGCACGTGGGGCCGCCGCTGGAGAACGTGGTCTACCGGGGGAACTTCTGGGACGCCGATCCGCTGGGGCATGACGATCCGCCGAGCGGGGTCACCTACGAGGGGAACGTGACCATCAAAGATGAACACCAACTGAACGCCGCCACCGCCGGCATCCAGTCGCGAGCGGGTCTCAGCTCCTGACGATGGTGCCGTTGAGGCGGTTGATCACCTCTTGGTGCAGGGTGCCGTTCGTGCACACCAGGCTGCCGCCCTCCAGGCCCTTCACGCCGGCGACGTCGGTCCAGACGCCGCCGGCCTCCTCGACGATCACGGTGAGCGCCGCCATGTCCCAGGGCGACAGCTCAGGCTCGGCCGACAGGTCCACCGACCCCTCGGCGACCATCATGTGCGACCAGAAGTCGCCATAGGCCCTGGTACGCCAGCAGGCGCGGCTCAGGTCGAGGAAGTTGTCCAGCTTGCCGGTCTTCTCCCAGCCGCCGAAGCTCGAGTACGAGAACGAGGCGTCGTCCAGCACGGACACGGAGGAGACCTGCATGCGGGACGCCTTGGTCAGGCTCTTGCCCGTCCACGCGCCGCCCCCGGTCGCCGCCCACCACCGCCGGCCGATCGCGGGGGCCGACACCAGGCCGACGACGACCTTGCCGTACTCCATGAGCGCGATCAGCGTGGCCCAGACGGGCACGCCGCGTACGTAGTTCTTGGTGCCGTCGATGGGGTCGATGATCCACGACCGAGCCCCCCACCCGGTCTTCCCGAACTCCTCGCCCACGACCGCGTCGCGCGGCCTGGCGCGGCGCAGCGTGCCCCGGATGGACTCCTCCACCGTACGGTCGGCGTCGCTGACCGGCGTCAGATCGGGCTTGGTCTCGACCTTGAGGTCGACCGCCTTGAACCGCCGCATGGTCAGGTCATCGGCGGCGTCCGCCATGACGTGAGCGAGGCGAAGATCATCGTTATAACCCTGCACGATCGCCCACGCTATCGTGCCGGGTATACGGAACATCAGTCGCAGGCGGCCCTTTTCTGGTAACCCACATTCCAGTTACTGGCCAGTAGCATGTCCACCATGTCGATAGATGTCGGTGCACTTCTGCTGGAGACTGTTCCTTTTGCCCAGACTTTGGGCATCGTTTTCGACTCGGTGGAGGACGGGCGGGCGGTCTGTCGCGTGCCTGATCGTGCCGAACTCCACAACCATGTGGCGGGACCACACGCCGGGGTGTTGTTCACGCTCGCGGAGTCCGCTTCGGGGGCCGCCGTACTGTCGTCGCTGGGCGATCAGCTCAGCCGGGCCGTGCCGCTGCCCACCACGGCCACCATCTCCTACCGGAAGGTGGCCAAGGGGGAGGTGCGGGCCGAGGCCCGGTTGCTGGCCGATCGGGCGGAGGTCCTGGCCGAGCTGGATGCGGGGAAGCGGCCCGTGTTCGACGTGGAGGTGGAGATCACGAACGCCGATGGTGTCGTGGTGTCGGAGCTCACGGTGACGTGGACGCTCCGGCCCAACTCCTGACGGGCGGAATGCCGGGACGTCGCCGGCGTTCGTCGTGCGCGCGCCTCTGCGGCAGTCGGTTGGTCTGCTAGGGGGCGTCGTCCGGGATGGGGTCGCGGCGGGTTCCTTTGGGGCCCTCCGAAGCGGGTTCGACGGGGTCCTGCGAGGTTTCGGCGAGGTCCTGCGAGGCTTTGGCGGAGTCCTGCGAGGCGGGTTCGTCTGCGGGGGCCTCCGAGCCGAGGTCGTCCGCGAGGTCCTCTGAGGTGAGATCCTCTGCGAGGTTCTCCGAGGTGGTTTCGGCGCGGTTGCCTTCCTGGTCCTCCGAGGTGGTTTCGCGGCGGGTCGCGGTGGGGTCGTCCGGGGTGCCTTCCCGGCTGGACAGCAGGCGGCGCAGGGACTCCAGGCGGGTGGGGTCGGCGTTGCCCGCCGCGACCCAGGCGTCCAGGGCGCAGGCCTCGTCCAGGTGGGTGCAGCCCTTCGGGCAGGTGACCGTGCCTTCTATGAGGTCCGGGAACGCGGCCAGGACCGTTTCCACCGAGACGTGGGCCAGGCCGAAGCTGCGTACGCCGGGGGTGTCGATGATCCAGCCTCCCTCCGGCAACTCCAGGGCGACGGCCGAGGTGGAGGTGTGGCGGCCACGGCCGGTGACGGCGTTGACCTGGGAGACGGCGCGGTTGGCGTCGGGAACCAGAGCGTTGACCAGGGTGGACTTGCCCACACCCGAATGGCCCACCATGACGCTGAGGCGGCCGGCCAGGTGGTCGCGCAGCTCGTCCAGGGAGCCGCCCTTCTGGACCACGACGTGCGCTACGCCCAACGGCTCGTAGAGGGCGACCAGCTCGTCGGGTGGGGCGAGGTCGGCCTTCGTGAGGCAGAGCAGGGTGTCGATCTCGGCGTCGAAGGCGGCCACCAGGATGCGGTCGATCATTCGGGGGCGCGGCGGCGGGTCGGCCAGGGCTGTCACGATGACGAGCTGGTCGGCATTGGCCACGACCGGGCGCTCGATGCCGTCGGTGTCCTCGGTGTCGTCGGCCGATCGGCGCAACATCGACGTGCGCGGCTCCACGCGTACGACCCTGGCGAGGGTGTCGGGGCGGCCCGACACGTCGCCGACCAGGGCCACCCTGTCGCCCACGACGATGCCCTTGCGGCCCAGCTCGCGGGCCTTCATGGCCATCACGAGGCGAGGCTTGGGCGGCTTGCGCTTCTGGGCCGAACCCTTGGGACGTTCCGGCTGGACCAGCGTCGTGTAGCGGCCCCGGTCCACGGCCACCACGAACCCCTCTACGGCGTCCTCGTGCGCAGGACGAATCCGGGTCCGGGGCCTGGAGCCCTTGCCCGGCCTGACCCGTACATCGTCCTCGTCGTATTCCCGCTTGCTCAGCGGTCTGCTCCCATGCGCTCGCGTCCCCTCTGAGGTGCCTGTCTTGGTGGTCTTGAGGTGCATCTGTGCGGTGCTGCTCGCCCCAGCGATCTGGGGGTGCCTCTCCGTGATGCCTGTCCTGGTGATCCGGTGGTGCGCCTCAGCGGCGGTGCTTCGCTGGTGCGTTCGTCGTCATGCTGCTGGCGTGGGTCGAGGTGGTGCCGGTCTCTTGGCGCCGCCTCGACCGTTGGACGGCACCCCTGACGGGGCGGGCCGCCGGGGCTCGCCCCGCTGGCGCTGTCCTGATCAGTGTGCCCGGTGCTGGTGGTGCGCCGGTATGTGTGACCGGTGGTGACGTGATCGCCTCCGTGGTCAGCGCCGGCCCACTGACCCCTGTGGTCGGTGCTGGTGCACTGACCTCCGTGATCGGTGCTGGTGCCTTGGTGGGCGGTCCTCGCGCTGTGCTGACCTTGGTGGGTGGTGCTGGTGATGGCCTGGTACGCCTGCTCGGTGCCGACGCTCCGGCCCGTGGTGCCCTGGCCGATGCTCCGGCCCGTGGTGCCCTCGCCGGTGCTCTGGCCCGTGGTGCTCAGGCCGGTGGTGATGGTGTGTCCAGGTGTGTTGCTGTTGTGGGTGCCATCGGGGCCTGGGCGGGTGGCGGTGTGGTGCTGGTGGATCTTTGGGTCGCCATGCGGGCAGCGCGCCGTCACGTGCGGCCCGTTTCCGACGTGCCCTGTGCTTCTCCGGTGAAACCAGCGCTTGTGGGCAGGTGTCCGTTGGCCCTGGTCACGGCTGGATGAAGGATGTACGTCATCGGGCTTCCAGCATCGCCGTCCACATCTGGACGAACTCCGGCAGGGTCTTGGCGGTCGTCGCGATGTTCTCCACCTCCACACCGGGCACCGCGAGGCCGATCACGGCGCCGGCCGTGGCCATGCGATGGTCGTCGTAGCTGTGGAAGGTGCCGCCGTGCAGTGGTCGTGGGCGGATGATCAGGCCGTCCTCGGTTTCCTCCGCGTCGCCGCCGAGGCGGTTGATCTCGGTGGCGAGTGCGGCCAGGCGGTCGGTCTCGTGGCCGCGCAGGTGGCTGACGCCCCGGATGCGGCTGGGCGTGGTCGCCAGCGCTGCCAGGGCGGCGATCGTCGGGGTCAGCTCGCCCACCTCATGGAGGTCGGCGTCGATGCCGGTGACCTCGCCCGTCCCCGTAACCACCAGATCGGTCGTTCCGGCGGCGGTGATCCCGCCTGCGCCCCTGGCCGCCAGGTCGGTCGCTTGGGTAGCGGTGATCTCGCTCGTGCTCGTGGCGGGGAGCGGCCCGGTGCCTGTGTGAGAAGTGGCTGGGGAGCGGGTGACCGTGGCGCCCATGGTGGTGAGGAGGTCGCGTAGGGCGTCTCCGGCTTGCGTGGTGCGCACGGGCCAGGCGGGGATCGTCACCGTGCCGCCCGTCACCAGGGCCGCCGCCAGAAACGGGGCCGCGTTGGACAGGTCGGGCTCCACCGTCATGTCCCTGGCCGCGATCCGGCCCGGCTCCACCCGCCACACGTCGCGCTCGCCGTCGTCCACCGTGACGCCCACCGCTCTGAGCATCTCCACGGTCATCTCGATGTGCGGCTGCGAGGGCACCGGCGGGCCCACGTGGCGGATCGTGATGCCTTTGCCGAACCGCGCGGCCGTCAGCAGCAGGCCCGAGACGAACTGCGACGAACCCGACGCGTCGAGCGTGACCTCGCCGCCCGTCAGCGGCCCGCTGATCGTGAACGGCAGGGCGTCGTTGTCGATCCGCGCCCCGAGTGAGCGCAGGCCGTCGAGGATGGGGCCCATCGGGCGCTTGCGTGCGTGCGGGTCGCCGTCGAAGGAGACCGGGCCGTCGGCCAGCGCGGCCACCGGTGGCACGAAGCGCATGACCGTGCCCGCCAGGCCCACGTCGACGTGTGCGCCGCCGCGGATCGGGCCCGGTGTCACCCGCCAGTCGACACCTGCGGTGCTCTCCTGGACGGGCTCCAGCCTCGCGCCCAGGGCTCTCAGCGCCGACACCATCAGATCCGCGTCCCGGCTGCGCAGCGCCTGGCGCACGAACCCCGGGCCGTCGGCGAGCGCGGCGAGGATGAGGGCGCGGTTGGTCACCGACTTGGAGCCGGGCAGGAGGACCGTGGCGGTGACCGGAGCGGTTGCCGCGGGTGCTGGCCAGTGCGGAGCGGGCATGGTCAAAGGGTACTGGGCGTGGCGGGGCGGGGGCCGCAACCTGGGCGGCCTGTGGATACAGGAGTCGCAGGGTGGCCGGCCTGTGGATAGTCGCGGGACGGCCGACCTGTGGATACGGGAGTCGCGGGGCGGTCGGCCTGTGGGCCGTACATGAGGCATGAGGGCAAACATGCGATCGAAAGCCCGGCATGGCAGTGTGGGGTCATGTGCGGTAGATACGCATCGGCGCGCAAGAAGCACGAGCTGCTCGAGGAGTTCCAGGTCGAGCAGGACGGCGAGCCCGACAAGGAGCTCGGCGCCGACTACAACGTCGCCCCGACCAAGAACGTATACGCCGTGCTCAGCCGCGTGCCCAAGGAGGCCGAGCGGGCGGTGCGGCAGCTCAGGATCGTCAGGTGGGGCCTGGTCCCGGTGTGGGCCAAGGATCCGTCGATCGGGTCGCGGCTGATCAATGCCAGGGCCGAGACGCTGGCCGAGAAGCCGTCGTTCCGGCAGGCGTTCGCCAAGCGGAGGTGCCTGCTCCCGGCCGACGGCTACTTCGAGTGGATGCCCGCGGAGGGCGAAAAGAAGAAGAAGCAGCCGTACTTCATCCATCCGGCCGACGGCGGGGTGCTGGCCATGGCGGGCCTGTACGAGTTCTGGAAGGACCCCTCACGTGAGGACGACGACCCGCTGAAGTGGCTGGTGAGCTGCACCGTCATCACCACGAACGCCGAGGACAAGCTCGGCCGCATCCACGACAGGATGCCCATGATGATCGACAAGGAGCACTGGGCCGAGTGGCTCGACCCCAAGCTGACCGACACCTCCCAGGCAGGAGGGCTGCTGGTGCCCGCCGAGCCGGGCCGGCTCAGCGCGTACGCGGTCTCCACGGATGTCAACAACGTGCGAAACAATGGCCAGGACCTCATTAAACCTCTACCTGAAGAGGAGGAAACCGCGCTTTTCTAAAGGTGTAAGGAGCACGGTAAGTGGGCATCCGGTGAGGAAAGCGATGCATCCGTTTACTCGGTGTCACCGCCAAAAGAAGCCCCTAATTGCGCCGGGCGGGGACATCCGGGGAGTCCTGGCCGCGGGTTGCCCTCACTTACCCGGAGGTGCGGATTCGTGGACGTCACGACCGTTCGTGAGCGGCTGGAAGAAATGCTCGCGGAGCTGGACCGCTCGATCGGGGTCCTGCAAGGCGATCCCGTCGCCGTACGTGAGCACTCGGCGGCGGACGCCGGGTCGGACCTGACCGACAACGACCGCGCTCAAGCCATGCTGACCGTGGCCACCACGCAGCGCCGCTCGGTCATCGAGGCGATCAAGCGCGTCGAAGAAGGCGCGTACGGCAGGTGCGTCGACTGCGACAAGCCGGTGCCGGAGGGCAGACTCGAAGCCCGCCCGGAGGCCGCGCGCTGCGTGCAGTGCCAGGGCAAGAAGGAACGCCGCCGCTGAGAGCCCGCACGCCGCCGGACACGAAGAACGGCGGCGCGGCACTCCCAGGACGGGTCACCCCTTGCGGACGCTGGCCACCAGGTGGATGCCTACGGTGTCGTCGTCGTCCGGATGGGCCTCTAGCTCCGTGCGCACCAGGTAGTTGAGCGCGCGCGCGTCGGAGCCGAGCACGTGGTCCACCGTGGACGGCGACAGCACCGTGCGCGGCCGCATCCACTCGACCTCGAGCCCGGCGCCCATCAGCAGCTCGCGCAACTGCCCGCTGCTGAAGCAGCGCGTGATGCTGCCGTCGGGCCACGGCACGAGCATGACCTCGCCGGTCTGCCGCAGGTGCTGCCACTGCTCCTGCTCGGCCAGGATCGCCATGCCCAGCACCAGCGAGTCGACGCACACCAGCGCCCGCCCGCCGGGCCGCAGCACCCTGGCCACGTCGCTCATCGCCGACTCGGCCATCAGTTCGATCGACATCACGCGCTCCTCGGCGAGCACGGCGTCCACGCTCGCGTCGGGCAGGAAGGAGAGATCGTCGGCGCGTACGTGGCGGACGCGGTCCGCGTCGCGCAGTCGGGACTGCCCGTCGACGGTCCTGCGGAAGTCGAGCACCTCGATCACCCGGTGCCCCGCCCTCGCGGCCTGGCCGGACCATCGCCCGCGGCCGCCGGAGAGATCGAGGATGACGGAGGGCTGGCCGGGGAGCCATCGGTTGAGTTGTTCGGCGGCGACGGCGCGGTAGAAGGTCCAGTACGGCCCGAGCGTCCCTGAGCCGTTCAGTTCCTCGGCCGGAATGGGCAGCACACGCGACTCCTGGGTTCCGGAAAAAGGGCTACCAGCCGGTACGTATGACGTTCCCCGCACCGGGTCCTTCGTACCTTCTATCTTGCGGGAACAGACAAGGGCGCGGGCGTGTTGCGACGAGCATGCTCACATTGGTAGAACCCCAGCCCGCTGACCTACTGGTCACGGGCCAGCGGGTATCCTCCCCTGAGTACGGTGTACCGCCACAGCCGGCCACCGGTGATCTTAGGGGGGTGGGTCCGGTGCCCGCGACAGGCGCGGAGACGCTGGAGCAGCGAAGCGAGCGATTCGAGCGGGATGTCATGCCCTATCTCGAGCAGCTCTACTCCGCCGCGCTCCGGATGACCCGAAATCCCGCGGACGCGGAGGACCTGCTGCAGGAGACCTTCGCCAAGGCGTTCGCGTCGTTCCATCAGTTCCAGCAGGGGACCAACCTCAAGGCGTGGCTCTACCGGATCCTGACCAACACCTTCATCAACAGCTACCGCAAGAAGCAGCGTGAGCCGAAGCAGTCGGGCACCGAGGAGATCGAGGACTGGCAGCTCGCGCGGGCCGAGTCCCACACCTCCAGCGGGCTGAAGTCCGCCGAGGTGGAGGCGCTCGACCATCTGCCCGACGGCGACATCAAGCAGGCGCTCGCGGCCCTGCCTGAGGAGTTCAGGATCGCGGTCTATCTGGCCGACGTCGAAGGCTTTCCCTACAAGGAGATCGCCGACATCATGGGCACTCCGATCGGCACCGTGATGTCGAGGCTGCACAGAGGACGCAGGCAGTTGCGGGGCCTCCTTGAGGACTATGCCCGCGAGCGTGGTCTGGTCCCGGCGGAGGGATCGAAATGAGCTGTGGTAACGCACACGACACCGACTGTCGCGAGGTCCTCGACAAGGTGTACGCCTATCTCGACGGCGAGCTCACCGAGGGCGACGTCGTCGAGATCCGTGTGCACCTCGACGAGTGCAACCCGTGCCTGAAGGAATACGACCTGGACAAGGCGATCAAGGCGCTGGTGGCCAAGCACTGCGGCTGCGACCCGATTCCGGCGGACCTGCGCTCCAAGGTGCTGGCCCGCATCGCGCGGGTGAGGTCGGAGCTGTCCGACTAGGATTCACCCCATGCGCGCATTGGTCACCGGGGGTGCCGGGTTCATCGGTTCGAATCTCGTCGATCGCCTGCTGGCCGATGGCCACGAGGTGCACGTGGTCGACGACCTGTCCACCGGGAGCCGGGGCAATCTGGCGGGAGCGGCGGCCAGTGACGGGTTCACGCTGCACGAGATGGACATCCGGGACCGGGCGCTGAGCACTTTGATGACCGAGTTGCAGCCGGAGGTCGTCTGCCACCTGGCCGCGCAGATCAGCGTGCGCAAGAGCGTGGCCGACCCGGCGCACGACGCGCGGCTCAACGTCGAGGGCATCGCCTCCGTGCTCGCCGCGGCCCATGAGGGGCGCACGCGCAAGGTCGTGTTCGCCTCGTCGGTGGCCGTCTACGGGCGGCCCGCGACGATCCCGGTGCCCGGTGACGCCCCGACCGACCCGCGCTCGCCGTACGCCGCCTCGAAGCTCAGCGGCGAGATCTACCTCGCCACCTTCCGCGCGCTCTACGGCCTCGAATACACCACGCTGGTGCTGTCCAACGTCTACGGCCCGCGCCAGTCGCCAGAGGGCGAGGCGGGCGTGGTGGCGATCTTCACCGACGCCCTGCTCAACGGCACGCCCACGGTCCTCTACGGCGACGGCACGCAGACCCGCGACTACGTCTACGTCGATGACGTGGTCGACGGCTTCGTCAGGGCGTGCGGCGCGGAGGGCAACGGCAGCCGCTTCAACCTCGGCACCGGCATCCAGACCGCCGACCGGCGGCTGCACTCACTGATCGCCGACGCGGCGGGCGCGCAGGACAAGCCCGGCTTCGCGCAGCCGCGCGTGGGAGATCTGCCGGCGATGGCGGTCGATCCGGTGCCGGCGCACGACGGGCTCGGCTGGCAGCCGCGCACGGATCTGCCGACCGGCGTGAAGAAGACCGTCGAATGGGCCGCCGCCCGTCGCACGAAGTAGTTGGTTGATTACACTTTGCTTGCGATTCCCGACTCCTCTCATGTGATCACCTCGTCTTCTGTAGCGTGAACCCCACAAAGTCGACGTGGAGGCATGTGGATGTCGAAGGTTATGGTCGCCCGGCTGCTCACCGCCATCGTGCTGATCACTCCGGTGATCATGTCGGTCGGCGTGGCGGTTCCTCCTGGGGTGTCCTGGACCTGAGCACCGTGGGGGGCCGCAATGCGTGATCTGCCGTGGCCCGCAAGGGTCTATCTGGTCGCCGTGATCGGCGCGGCGGCCGCTCTCATCGTTCGCAGCGTGGTGGTCTCCGGCGCGCCCGTGGCCACGGAGCACCTGGACATCCTCCTGGTGCTCGCCCTGCTGTTCCTGGTGTGCGAGTCGATGCCGACGCTGCTCAACGTGGAGCAGTTCGCGGTGTCGGTCAGCTTCTCGGCCTCGCTGGCGGCCGTGGTGCTGATCGGCCCCGACGGGGCGGCGCTGGTGGGGCTCACCGCCATCGTCAGCGTGCGGCCGGGGTTGCCGCTGGTCAAACGGCTGTTCAACGGGGCACAGTTCGCGATCTGCGGCTATGTGGCCGGGCGCGTCTACGAGGCGCTGCAGGGCCAGGTGGGCGTGCCTGAGGTCAACGCGTTCGACGACCTCATCGGCCCCTACGCGGCGGCCACGGCCATCTTCGTGCCGCTCAACATCGGTCTCACGCTCACCATGATCGGGCTGGCCACCCAGGTGCGGGCCACCGAGGTGCCGGTGCGGGGCATGACCCAGTTCCTGCTGTCCTATCTGGGCTACGGGACGTTCGGGCTGCTCGTGGCGGGCCTGTGGGCCACCGTGGCGTCCATTTCGGCGGTGCTGGTGCTGCTGCCCCTGTTCGTGGCGCGGTGGGCGTTCGGGCAGTATCACGCGCAGCAGCGCTCCTACGACGCCACCATCGCCGCGCTCTGCCAGGCGGTGGAGACCAAGGACTACTACACCAGGGGCCACTGCACGCGCGTCTCGCACGCCTCCTCCATGATCGCCCAGGAGATCGGCATGGGGCTGGAACGCGTGCGGGCCATCCGCTACGCGGGCATGCTGCACGACGTCGGCAAGCTCGGCGTGCCCACCAAGGTGCTGCAGAAGGACGGGCCGCTCACCGAGGAGGAGTACGCCGCGATCCAGCTCCATCCGATGCGCGGCCTGGAGATCGTGCGCGGCATCGGCTTCCTCGACGAGGCCTACGCCGGGATCATGCACCACCACGAGCGCCACGACGGCACCGGCTACCCGATGGGGCTGGCCGGTGACGAGATCCCCGAGTTCGCCAAGGTGATCGCGGTGGCCGACGCGTTCGACTCGATGACCTCCGACCGCTCCTACCGCGGCGCCAGGCCGGTGCCCGTGGCCATCGAGGAGTTGCGCAAGAGCGCGGGCACCCACTTCGACCCCGTGATGGTGGCGGCCTTCATCCGCGCCCTCGACCACGAGCCGTGGCAGCCGCCGCGCCGCGTGGATCCGCCACCGCCCGAGGCCACCGAGACGCAGATCAAGGACCACGACGACCCGACCATGCCCATCCAGGTCGTGACCGGGCAATGATCACCACAGAGCGCGCCAGGCGTACAGAACGGTCGGTGAACACGGTTTTGCGCAGGCTCGACTCGGGTCAGTTGTTGCTCATCTGCGCGGCGGGGCTGGTCGCGCTCGTGGGCGTGGCGCACACCGCCGCCGTCGGACTCGACCGGCCGGAGATCGCGGTCGGGTTCGGGGCGCTGATCGCGGTCGGCGAGCTGGCCAGGCTCACCATGCCGGGCAACAGGGAGGTGGCGCCGATCGGGGCCGCCGCCGCGCTGGGCTACACGCTGCTGCTCGACCTCAGCCAGAACCCGCTGCGCCACTCCGCGCTGCAGGTCGTGGCCGTGATCTCCATGGGGATGCTCGCGGGAGCGCTCCCGCACCTGGCCGTGGGCCGGCCGCCGCGCCTGGACGCGATGGCCAGGCGGCTGCTCACCGGCGCGCTGCTGGCCTTCGCGTTCCGGCCGCTGGCCGACTCCCTCTACGAGATGACCAAGCCGCCGACCAGGACCTGGTGGCCGGCGCTCGTGGTGATGGTCACGCTCATCGCGATCACCCTGCTGATCGACGTGCTGATCGCCGCGCTGCTGCGAGCCGAGCAGGTGCGTACGGCCTTCAGAGTGGCCGTGCGCGACGAGATCAACATGGCCTTCCCGCTGGGCGCCGCGGTGGCCGCGTCGGGCGTGCTGCTGGCGCTGGCCACGCACAGCATGGACCTGGTGGCGCTGCTGGTGTTCGCCGCGCCGCTGCTGGTCACGCAGGTGGCCTTCCGCAAGTACGCGGGCATCCGGGCGACCTACCTGCAGACCGTACGCGCCCTGTCGCGCGTCACGGAGGTCGGCGGCTACGTCGAGCCCGGCCACTCGCGCAGGGTGAGCCGGTTGGCCGTGGCCATCGGCAGGGAGCTGGGCATGGCCGAGCCCGAGCTGCTGGAGCTGGAGTACGCCGCGCTCATGCACGACATCGGCCAGCTCTCGCTGCGTGACCCGATCCCGGGCGGCGCGACCGTGCTGACCGAGCCCGAGCAGGCCCGCCGCATCGCCGAGCTGGGCGCCGAGGTGATCAGGCAGACGGGTGTGCTGGACCGGGTGGCCGAGGTGGTCAGCCGCCAGTGCGACCCGATCAGCGACGACCCGCCGCTGTCGAGCCGCATCATCAAGGTGGCCAACGCCTACGATGATCTCGTCGGGCCCTCGACCGACCGCGATCGTGGCGGCGCGGCGCTCGAGCGCATCCGCCTGTCGGCCGGGAGCGCGTACGATGCTCACGCGGTCGAGGCGCTCGCCAGGGTCATCGACCGCGGGCGCGTGTGAGCTCTACAGTTCGCCGTACGCCTGCCGCGTTTCCGGGCGCTCACATTTGTGAGATTCCTACAGATCGGCCTCTCCGGATCGGTGGTTTCGGGGGAAAGGGGTTAGACGGTCCGCGGCCATAAAGTGGTCGGCGTGCTTACTGAGACGCTCGGACCCGTTCTGATCGCCAACCGAGGGGAGATCGCGCGGCGGATCATCCGCACGGTCAAGCGGATGGGCCTGCGCGCCATCGCGGTTCATTCCGAGGCCGACGCGGGCCTGCCGTTCGTGCGCGAGGCCGATGAGGCCGTGCTGCTCGGCCCGGCCAACCCCGCGCAGAGCTATCTTGACGTCGCCAAGGTGCTGGAGGCGGCGCGCGCGACCGGTGCGAAGGCGATCCACCCCGGCTACGGCTTCCTGGCGGAGAACGTCGCGTTCGCCAGGGCCGTCATCGACGCCGGGATGGTGTGGATCGGTCCTTCCCCCGAGGCAATCGACAAGATGGGCGACAAGATCAACGCCAGGAACCTCATGGAGGCCGCCGGCGTGCCGGTCGCCGCGGGCACCCGCGAGCCGGTCACGGACCTGTCGCTGGCGCTCAAGGCCGCCGAAGCCATCGGCTACCCGGTCATGGTCAAGACCGCGGGTGGCGGCGGTGGCATCGGGATGAGCGTGGCCCACGACGACGAGGGGCTGGCCAAGGCCTACGAGCAGGCGGCCAGGGCGGCGGCCAGGTTCTCCGGCGACGCGCTCGACGGGCCCGCCGTGCTGCTTGAGCGCTACATCGAGCGCGCCCGCCACGTCGAGGTGCAGATCCTCGGCCTGCCCGGCGGCAAGGTCGTGGCGCTGGGCGAGCGCGACTGCTCCGTGCAGCGCCGCCACCAGAAGGTCGTCGAGGAGTCCCCGTCGCCCGGCATCAGCCCCGAGCTGCGCGAGCGCATGCTCGCCGCCGCCGTGCGGGCCGGCGAGACGGTCGGCTACCTGGGCGCGGGCACGGTCGAGTGCCTGGTGGACGCCGACAAGCAGGACTTCGTGTTCCTGGAGATGAACACCCGGCTGCAGGTGGAGCACCCGGTCACCGAAATGGTCACCGGCCTCGACCTGGTCGAGCTGCAGCTCCGCGTCGCCGCGGGGGAGAGCCCCGAGGTGCGGGCCGAGCCCACTGGACACGCGATCGAGTTCCGGGTCTACGCTGAGGACCCCAAGCGCTTCTTCCCCGGCCCCGGCACGATCACGGCCTGGGACGAGCCGACCGGCGACGGCGTGCGCGTGGACTCCGGCTACGCTGCGGGCGACACGGTCACCCCGTTCTACGACCCGCTGATGGCCAAGCTCTGCGTCCACGGTTCCGATCGTGAGGAGGCGCTGGAGAAGGGCAGAAAGGCGGTGGCCGAGTTCACCGTCGAGGGGCCGAAGAACAACCTGCCATTCTGTGCGGAGCTGCTCGAGAACGCGGAGTTCGCCACCGGCGACTACGACACGGGGCTGGTCGCGCGCATGCGCGCCAAGTCCGCATGAGATTGTTGGATCATTGAAAGAGGGGAGTCCCGGTGGCTGAGGTACGCGCTGAGATGGTGGCGAACGTCTGGAAGGTCGTCGTCAAGGAGGGCGACACCGTTTCCGACGGCGACACACTGGTCATCCTCGAATCCATGAAGATGGAAATCCCGGTGCTCGCCGAGGACGAGGGCGTCGTGGCGCAGCTCAAGGTGGCCGAGGGCGATGTGATCCAGGAAGGCGATCTGATCGCCGTCATCGAGTGACGCGGGCGAGGAACTTGGCACGATCGACCACGATGCGCTCGATCGTGCCCTTGCCCACCACGCTGTGCTGGTCGTGGGCCTCGAAGGCGAAGACCAGCCGCCGGCCGTCGACCTCGGTGAGTTCGACGCCGACCTGGACGTGCGCGCCCAGCGGGCTGGCGGCCAGGTGCTCGATCTCGGCCCTGGTGCCGACGGAGGTCTGCCCAGGTTCGAGGTGCCGCTCGACCGCGCGTACGGTCGCCGCCTCGGCCAGCGCCAGCAGGCGCGGAGTGGCCAGCACGGGCACGTCTCCACTGCCGATCTTCTTGGCTGTGTCCTCCATCTCGACCATGATGATCAGCTGAGAGCGTAGGCCCGGGGCAAGCGTCATGAGATCAGTCTATTAACGCGATCACTTAGTTCCCGGAAACGCGGACAAGTACCGCGGTGAGGCTCCAGGATAGGGTTTGTACGGCTTGAGGCTTTTGAGTGGCATGTGGGACACGTGAGTCGTACACTCTCTAAGTTCCGTGACCACTGTGTTACCTCACCGCGACGAAAGTTCGCTTTGTTGGAGGACCGCGGGGTGGGAGAGGTTTCGGACGTAGGGGGGTAGCGGGGGAATCATGGTGGCCCAAGGGACGACGCTGGCGGGGCGATATCGCCTGGACACCCGCATCGGCGCCGGTGGCATGGGTGAGGTGTGGCGGGGCGAGGATGTCGTGCTCGCACGCACCGTCGCCGTCAAGGTGCTGCTCCCAGGCCGGATGGAGGACCCCGGGTTCGTCGCTCGCTTCCAGGGGGAAGCGCGGGCGATGGCCACGATCAACCATTCCGGCGTGGTCGATGTCTACGACTACGGGATCAGCGGCGACACCGTCTATCTGGTGATGAAGTTCGTCGACGGCGAACCGCTCGACCGGCTGCTCGGCCGGCTGGGGCGGATCCCGCCGCAGGCGGCGATGGAGCTGATCGCGCAGGCGGCGTCGGCGTTGCAGGCCGTGCACAATCAGGGGATCGTGCACCGCGACGTCAAGCCGGGCAACCTGCTCGTGCAGCGCGACGGCACGCTCGTGCTCACCGACTTCGGCATCGCGCGCTCCGACGTGGCCAACCGGCTCACCGACGCCGGCATGGTGCTCGGCACGGCGGCCTACTGCGCTCCGGAGCAGGCCGAGGGCGCGCCTGTGACGCCCGCGGTGGACATTTACGCGCTCGGCGTAGTCGCGTACGAGTGCCTGCTGGGTCAGAGGCCTTTCGACGGTGACAGCGCCGTCACGATCGCGCTGAAGCACATTCGCGAGGCCCCGCCACCCCTGCCGCAGGACATCCCCCCGCCGGTGCGCCAGCTGGTGGAGATCGCCCTGTCCAAGGACCCGGCCAGGCGTTACCCGAGCGCCAAGGCGATGAGCGAGGCGGCCCGCGCGATCGCCAGCGGCCAGACGCCCGTCGTCCCTGAGCTGGCCACCGGGGTCACCATGGCGCCGCCGCCTGAGGCGTACCAGCAGCAGGCGAGCCAGCAGCCTGAGCCGAGCTCCTATCAGACGGGCGCCAGGCTGGCGCAGGACGAGACGACGGTCAGCGAGCGGCGCGGGAGCAGGCGTGCGGCCAAGGCGCCGCGCAGGACGGGGCTGATCGCGGGCATCGCCGCGGCCGTCGTGCTCGGCGCGGGCGCCACCGCGGTCGCCCTGACGGGCATGACCACCGGCGGTACCGATGTGATCGTCACCCCCACCCAGCGGAGTGACACGGAGGACATGGTCGACAAGACCACCAGGCCTCCGACCAGGCCTACGGAGCCCAGGCCCACCCGGACGACGCCCAAGCCGACGTACCACCCGCCGCCCAAGCCCACGGCGACGAAGGAGACCGAAGAGCCGGACAAGTCGCCCTCTCCCACGCCCTCGGACACGACCTCTTCGTCGAAGTCGCCCACACCGACGCCGACCATCACGAAGGTGCGGGTGCCCGACGTGATCGGGCGGGGGTACCTTGACGCCCAGGAGCGGGTCCAGGTCGCCGGGTTCGAGGTGAACCCCGACGACCAGACGACCACGACCAACGGCATGCGCTGCGGCAAGGTCAACGCGATGGCCCCGAAGGCCGGGACCGCGCTCGCGGAGGGCGAGACGGTCACGCTGGTCATCATCGACGGCACCTGCCCCGAGGACTCACCGACGCCCACCCCGACCCCCACGCCGAAGAAGTCGTAAGGTCGCTCACACCCCCGTCGTGTTGCGGGGGTAGGCGACCTCGGGGTCGGTGGCGATGTTGACCATGTAGGGGATCCCGGAGTCGAACGCCCTGCGCAGCGCGGGCCCGATCTCCGACGGCTTGGTGACCAGCTCGCCGCCCCCGCCCAGGGCGGTGACCACCTGGTCGTAGCGGCACTGGGGCTGCAGCTCGGCGGCGACGTCGTAGCCGTACAGGAGTTGCATGGGGTGCTTCTCCAGGCCCCAGATGCCGTTGTTGCCGCAGATCATGACGACGGGGAGCTTGTGGCGTACGAGGGTGTCGACGTCCATCAGCGAGAAGCCCGCGGCGCCGTCGCCGAGCAGCAGCACCACCTGCGAGGAGGGCCTGGCCAGGCGGGCGGCGATGGAGTAGCCCAGGCCGGTGCCGAGGCAGCCGTACGGGCCCGGGTCGAGCCAGTTGCCCGGCTGCTTCGGCTCGACGTATTTGCCCGCGTAGGAGACGAAGTCGCCGCCGTCGCCGATCACCACGGCGTCCTCGGCCAGCACCTTGCCCAGCTCGCCGTAGATCCGCATGGGATGGATCGGGTCGGAGTCGGCGGCCAGCAGCTCCGCGTCGCCCGCGATGGCCGCCGTGGCCGCCTCGGACAGCTTCGTCACCCACGACGCGTACGCGTCGGGCTTGACCCCCGCGTCCCCGCACGCCGCGCCGAGACTCCAGAAGACCACCGACAGGTCGCCGGCGGCGGAGGCGGCCGGCTGCATGTGCGTGGCGAGCTGCGAGGGCGCGTCGGCGATGTGCACCACCCTGGCCAGCGGCGCGCCGTCCTTGCCGCCGAACCAGCCGTAGCCGAGGCGGAAGTCGAGCGGCGTGCCGATGACGATCACCAGGTCGGCCTGGGCGAAGGCGAGGCCGCGGGCCCTGGTGACGAGCAGTTCGTGACCGGCGGGCAGGATGCCGCGGCCCTGGCCGTTGGGGATGACCGGCAGCCGCCACGTCTCGGCGAAGTCGCGGGCGGCCTCCTCGGCGCGGTCCATCCACACGTCGGAGCCGTAGACCACCACCGGCCGCTCCGCCTCGGACAGCAGGCGCGCGATGGCGGACAGGTCGTCGGGGTCGGGCTCCAGCGGCGAGGGGGTCTGCGTGTGCACCTCGTGCACCGGTGAAGGGGAGAACAGGTGGTCCATGTAGAAGTCGAGGAAGACGGGCCCGCGGCGGGGCGCGAGCGCCGTGCGGAAGGCCGCCTCGACGTCCTGGCCGACGGAGTCGGCTCCGCTCGCGGTGAACGCCAGCTTGGTGATCGGGTCGAGCAGCGGCGGGTGGTCCATCTCCTGCAGGGCCCCGCTGCCCCAGCGCGACTGGGGCGCCCGGCCGCCCAGGACGACCACCGGCGAGCCGTTGAAATGCGCGGTCGCGACGCCGCTGACGCCGTTGGTGATGCCGGGCCCGGCGGTCAGCACGGCCAGGCCGGGATTCCTGGTGAGCCTCGCGGTCGCCTCCGCGGCGAAGACCGCGCTCTGCTCGTGGCGTACGTCGAGGATGCGCATCCCCTCGTGCACCGCGCCGTCGTAGAGGGGGAAGACATGCCCTCCCGACAGAGTGAACATGGTCTCGACGCCATAGGCCTTGGACACGGCGACGGCGGCGTCACCGGCGTGCTTCGCAGACTCCATGCCGGGAACTTACCAACCAGTCACAAGAGTAAACAGACCTTGGGCAACGGAGTGATCTTCAGTGGTTGAGCACCGATACGTTGCCTTCCGATGTCTTCGCGATGATCTTCCTCGATGAGCCGGCGTCCCTCTTGACGGCGATGGTGGTGTTCACGCCGGCGACCGTCACGTCGTACGTGCTCCGCGGCACGGCCACCTGGACGGCGCCCGTCGTCCGCACCATCGCCTTGACGTCCGACGGCACGGCGGTGAACATCAGCCCCACGTCTCCCGAGCCGACCTCCACGTCGGCCTTCCCGCCGGAGAGCCGCTCCGCGTCCACGTCGCCCGTGCCGGTCCTGGCCCAGAGGTCGCCGGACAACGACTGCACGCGGACGTCGCCGGACACCGAGGTCAGCCGGGCGTCGCCGAAGAGGTCGCCGATCGTGAGGTCGCCGGTGGACGTGCCGGCCTCGATGTCGGTCTCCGGCGGCACGAAGATCATGTATTCAGCCTCGCAGACGGGGCCATCCGGCTGGTCGGAGCCGGGGCAGACCGCGTCGAGCCGCAGCGTTCTGGATCGGCCGTCCCAGTCCTCGGTGACCGTCGGCCGCTCCTTCGACCACCGCAGTTGCCGCTGGATGAGCAGCTCCCCGGCCTGGCCGGGCAGGACGAGCAGGTCCACCCGCCCCTTGCCCGCCTTGATCCGCACCTCCTGGTACGGGAACGGGATGGACCTCGTGGTGACGTCCATCGGCGTCCTGGCCCTGGCGAACTCGTGCCAGAGCAACACCGTGGACAGGGAGAGCGCGACCACGGTCGCCACGGCGCCGGCCATCAGCCAGACGGCTCTCACGGCAGGCTCCTGATCTTGAGGAACTGCAGGACGGCCAGCACCCGCCGATGGTCGCCCTCGGCGGGCGGCAGGTCGAGCTTGGCGAAGATGTTGCCGATGTGCTTGCCCACGGCCCCTTCGCTGAGCACCAGGGCCTGCCCGATGCCGGCGTTGGAGCGGCCCTCCGCCATCAGCTTGAGCACCTCGTGCTCCCTGGGCGTCAGCCGTTCGAGCGGATCGCTGTTGCCGCGCAGCAGCAGCTGGGCGACGACCTCGGGGTCGAGCGCGGTGCCTCCCGAGGCCACCCTGCGCAGCGCGTCGAAGAACTCGGCCACGTCCGCCACCCGGTCCTTGAGCAGGTAGCCGACGCCACCGGTGGCGGCCGAGGCGAGCAGTTGGGCGGCGTAGCGCTCCTCGACGTACTGCGAGAGCACCAGGACCGCCAGCCCGGGCTGCTGGCGGCGCAGCACGAGCGCGGCCCGCAGCCCTTCGTCGGTGTGCGTGGGCGGCATCCTGACGTCCGTGACGACCAGCTCGGGCCGGTGCTCCTCGGCCGCCCGCAGCAGCCCCTCCGCGTCGTCCACGGCCGCCACCACCTCCATGTCGGCGGCGTCCAGGAGCCGGATCAGCCCCTCCCTGAGCAGCACGGAGTCCTCGGCGAGCACTACTCGCACGGCAGGTTCACCTCGATCGTCGTCGGTCCTCCCAGCGGGCTGGACAGCCGCAGCGCCCCGTCCACGGAGTCGATCCTCTGGGCCAGGCCGCGCAGCCCGGTGCCGCCGTCCAGTGTGGCGCCGCCGCAGCCGTCGTCATGGACGAGCAGGTGCAGGCGGTCGCGCTCGCGCCGCACGATCACCTCGGCCTTGGTGGCCGCCGCGTGTTTGGCGATGTTGGTCAGTGCTTCGGACACGATGAAGAACGCCACCGCCTCGATGGTCGGAGTGGCACGCCGCTCGATGTCGACGCGTAGCTTCACGGGGAAGGGGGCGCGGGCGGCGACGCCGGACAGCGCCGCGTCCAGGCCCTGGTCGTTGAGCACGGCCGGATGCAGGCCGCGGACGAAGTCGCGCAGCTCCTTGAGCGCCTGCTTGGCCTCCTCGTGCGCGTGCTCCAGGGCCTCGCGGGCCGGGTCAGGCAGGTCGGTCAGGGTGGCCCTGGCCAGGCCCAGGTTCATGGCCAGCGAGACCAGCCGCTGTTGCGCGCCGTCGTGCAGGTCGCGCTCGATCCTGCGGCGCTCGGCGTCGGCCGCGTCGATCACCCCGGCCCGGCTCTCGGTCAGCGTCTCGATCCGCTGCCCCAGCTCGGAACGGCTGGGCCCGAGCAGCGTGCGCGCCACCGACAGGTCCATCGCCGCCATGCCGCGGGCCAGGACCGGCGCGAGCAGCAGCAGGAAGAGCCCGATCGCCATGTACAGAATCAGCACTCTGCCGTTCCTGAGGTCGAACACGAACTCCAGCGGCGGCTTCTGCATCTTCGGCGCCGTGAAAGCCAGCAGTCCCACGACCGCCCCGCCCCACACCACCGCCACCAGGAACGTGCCCGCCAGGCTCACGAACGGCGACAGCAGGTGGTAGGCGATCTGCCGCCACGTGGCCCGGCTGCGCAGGACACTGGGGGAGCGGACGGGCGGGATGTGCGCGCCCAGGAAGGCGTCGAACCTGGAGCGCTGCACCCTGGTGAACGACGGCACGGCCCGCACCAGCAGGGGTGGCGCCACGGCCAGGACGAGCGTCAGCCCGCCGAGCAACACGCCGATCGGCAGGCCGATCACCACGTGGGCCGTGTCGAGCCAGGCCCGTCTCGACCACGGGCGGGGGACTTTCATGGCACAAAGGTATTGAGCCGCGACCGGCACACGAAATGGGTCTGGTGTGCGGGTGCGTGGTAGAGCTAGCCCCACCCCCTCACGAAGCCGGCGGCGGGTCAGATGCTCTGCCTGAACTCCGCCGGGTCGAATGCGCCGCCCAGCGTGGCGCTCAGGCCCTTGCGGGCCGCTTCGGCGAACTCCCGCCGCCCGAGATGTGCCGCCCCTTCGGGGAGCGCGCCGGCCAGTGGCCTGGCGGCCAGCATCTCCAGGTCGGCCACGCTGCTCCGCTCGGGCGTCTCCGGGGTGGCGGGCCAGCTTCCGATGACGATGCCGGCGAGGTCGAGGCCGCGGTGTGCCAGGGCCTCCAGGGTGAGGGCGGTGTGGTTGACGGTGTCGCCACCGGTGCGCACCACGACGAGGACTTGTGCCCGCAGTGCACGGGCGAGGTCGGCGACGGTGGCGCCGTCCTCGTCGTAACGGTCGAGCAGGCCGCCGGTGCCCTCCACGACCACCAGGCGGTTGCTCTCGGCCAGCTCCCGCACCAGCTCGGCGGCCCCGGTCAGCGACACCGGCGGCGTGCCGGCCGTTCTGGCGGCCGCCGCGGGTGGCAGGCGGTCGGGGTAACGGGCGAGCTCGAAGGTGGTGCTGATCCCGGACAGCCCGATCACCTGATCGACGTCACCGGCCGCGCCCGCCGTCACGCCGGTCTGGGCGGGCTTGACCATGGCCGCCGCCGATCCGCGCGCCAGCGTCAACGCCGCCAGCGCGGCCGTCACCACGGTCTTGCCCACGCCGGAGCCGGTGCCTGTGACGACGAGGATGCTCATGCTGACAGCGTAGAAGCGCCCCTCCGGGTCCGTAGCCCGCCCGCGCCGTCCTCCGTGAGAACCGAGGTACTCAGGGGCGGCGGAGGCGGGTGACGAACTTGTAGCGGTCGCCGCGGTAGAGGGACTGCGCCCATTCGACGGGGTTGCCGTCGGCGTCGAAGGCGTGCCGGGTGAGCAGGAGCATCGGCAGGCCGACGTCGACCCCGAGGGCCTTGGCGTCGTAGGGCGTGGCCAGGATGGTCTCGATGATCTCTTCGGCGTCCGTCAGCCGTACGTTGTAGGCGTTGTGCAGCGTCTCGTACAGGGAGGCGTGCACTTCGAGCTCGCGCCGCAACCGCGGGAAGCGCCGCGCGGACAGGTGGGTGGTGTCGATGGAGACCGGCTCGCCGTTGGCGAGCCTGAGCCGGTGGATGCGCAGCACGCGCCCGCCGGGGTTGATGGCCAGCCGTCGGGCCAGGGCCTCGTCGGCGGTGATGTACCCGATCTCCAGTATCTTCGTGTCCGGCTCCAGCCCGGCCGTGCGCAGATCCCCGATGTACGAGGTCAGCTGCAGCACCTGTGCCACCTTGGGCTGCGCCACGAAGGTGCCCTTGCCCTGGATGCGCAGCAGCCGCCCTTCGACCACCAGCTCGGTCAGGGCCTGCCGGACGGTGGTGCGCGAGGTCTCGAACCGTACGGCCAGCGTGCGTTCCGGAGGCAGCGACTGGCCGGGGGAGAGGGTCTTGGTGAGCTCGAGCAGGGCCCGTTTGACGTCGTAGTACTTCGGAACGCGGGGACCGTCGTCTGTCACGCTCTCACCTTCACTTCTGCCACGGCGGTGAGGGCGTGTCTGATCACCGCGAGATCATCGGAACTCACTTTGGCCCGAGCGGTCAACCGCGGGCTGCAGCGGCCGACCGGCGCCGGGCGCGTGCGGGTGCGGGCACGCGCGGATCCAGGCAGCTCAGGTTGATTGTGAAGGATATCCACAGCAGCATGCGCGATCGCAACCGAGGCCGGTCCGCGCGCCGTGTCGCGGAAGAACCGCCTGCCCGTGTGGATCACCTCCGGCTTGCCGAGTGCCATCCGTCCCAGGATTTGAGCGAGTACGGGAGTGTGATGGTTCTCACAATATGAGATTTCGGATAGGTCCAGTTGATGGGACGATGCCGTATCTGTCCTCACTGTGCTACTGAAGAGGCGTGCGGCGCCGTCTGTCGGGGATCGGCGAAGTCCGTCCGTGAACGTACCCATCTCATCGGGGGTCGGTTTGGCTGTTGCGGGGGAAAGCACGCATGATGCAGTCGTGCCGACTCTCAGCGACCTCGTAGCCCGCCACACCGCGCTTGACGACGCGGATCTCGACTGGCTGCACTCGCTGGTCTCCGACTGGCAGCTGCTGGCCGACCTGTCGTTCGCCGACCTCATCCTGTGGGCCCCGCTGCTCGGCGAGAACGGCTGGATCGCGATCGCCCAGATGCGCCCCACCACCGGCCCGACCGTCTACCACGACGACATCGTCGGCAGCGTGGCCGCCAGAGGCGAGCGCCAGCTCATCGACACGGCCTGGAACGAGCGGCGCATCTGCCGCGAAGGCGACCCCGACTGGTCCACCGGCGTCCCCGTGCGGGAGGAGACGATCCCCGTGCGCCGGGCGGTCGAGGGCGGGGAGGGCCGCTTTCTCGCGGTCATCCAGCGCTCCACGAACCTGTCCTCGGCCCGCACGCCGTCCCGCCTGGAGCTGACCTACCTCCAGAGCGCCTCCGACCTGGCGCAGATGGTGGCCGAGGGGCGCTTCCCGTTCTCGGGCGAGGAGCCGATCCTGGTCCGCTCGCCGCGCGTCGGCGACGGCCTGCTCAGGCTCGACCGGGCCGGGCGCGTCACGTACGCCTCCCCGAACGCCCTGTCCGCCTACCGCCGGCTCGGCCTGCACGCGGACCTGGTCGGCGCCGAGCTGGGCCGGGTCACCGCGACGCTGTGCTATTCGGACGAGCCGATCAACGAGGACCTCATGATCGTGGCCAGCGGGCGCGCGGCCAAGGAGACCGAGGTCGAGTCCGGCGGCACGATCGTGCAGCTCAGGGCCATTCCGCTGATCGTCGGCGGCGGCCGGATCGGCGCGCTGGTCCTCATCAGGGACGTGACCGAGCTGCGGCGGCGCGAGCGCGAGCTGATGACCAAGGACGCCACGATCCGCGAGATCCACCATCGGGTGAAGAACAACCTGCAGACCGTCGCCGCCCTGCTCAGGCTCCAGGCCAGGCGGCTGCAGGTGCCCGAGGCCCGCGAGGCGCTCGAGGAGGCCGTTCGCCGGGTGGGGTCGATCGCGATCGTGCACGAGACGTTGTCTCACGCGCCGGAGGAGTTCGTGAACTTCGACGAGGTCGCCGACCGCGTCATCGCGATGGCGGGCGAGGTCTCGTCGCCCGAGGTGGGCATCATGCCCCGAAGAGTGGGTGAGTTCGGGGTGTTGCCCTCGCTCATCGCCACACCGGTGGCCATGGCGCTGACCGAGCTCCTGCAGAACGCGCTGCAACATGGCCGGCCCAAGCGGCTGGAGGTGGTGGTCGAGCCCACGCAGGAGCGGCTCAACGTGACCGTCTGGGACGACGGCCTGGGACTTCCGAGCGGCTTCGATCTCGACAGCTCCACCAGTCTGGGGCTGCAGATCGTACGTACGCTCGTGGAAGGGGAGCTGTCCGGGCGGCTCACCATCGAGCCACGCCTGGAGGGCGGCACGGAGGTCGTGCTGTCGATCCCTCTCCCGGCCAGTAGTTAGTCGTTGCCCGTCAGGCGGTGGCGCGGGCCCGGGCACGAGCACTGCGGCGCTTGAGAGCGCGACGCTCGTCCTCGCTCAGACCGCCCCAGACTCCGGCGTCCTGACCGGACTCCAGCGCCCACTTCAGACACCGCTCCACGGCCGGGCAAGACCGGCAGACCTGCTTGGCCTCCTCGATCTGCATGAGTGCCGGGCCGGTGTTGCCGATCGGGAAGAAGAGCTCGGGGTCCACGTCACGGCAGGCAGCTCGGTCGCGCCAGTCCATGCGTCCACTCCTTAGTAGATGGAGCCTCTGGTCGGCTCCGTGCGGCTACTTTGTGAAGAGTTTCACTAACTCGCGCGAACAATTACCCGGATCCGTGTGTGGACCGGGGTTGTCCGCTGGCTGTCGGACGGAGGACCTCGGGGTTGTTAAAGGTCCTACGTTCCGACATCCCTGAGCCTTTCAGGCACGCAGAGTGCACGCAAGAGGGTTGGTGGGAAGTTTTGGTGGTGATGGATGTCGGATGCGTCACACAATGACCGAATGTAACCGGCTAGACCAGAACTTGTAACGCGTTCGGTGTAGACCGGAATGTTACGGTTTCGCGTTCGCCCAGGTAGTCGCCGTCCAGCTGGAAGGCCACAGGGCGGTCCGCGGTGAGGGTGAATTCGGGCTCGTCATGCAGTTGTACGAGGTGCCGTCCGGACGGAAGCCGGTCACTCTCCGTGAGGATGTGCCGGATCACCGCGGAGAGCGTCATGGGGCCCATCCGACGTAGCCCGAGGAGGTCGATCCCGGTCTCGAAACTGGCCCACGGGGTGGGCCGCACGGGTTTGCTTCCCACGTACGTCCATGGTGAGGTGTTGGAGATGATCCCCATGAACACGCCCCTGGCCGTGGGGATCCCCGGGCCGGTCACGGTCATCGCCGGATGCCGCTTGTCCGTGGCCAGATAGTGCCGCAGAGCCGTGTTCACATACCGTGCCGGGGTAGCCTTGCGGCCCGTTCCCCTCAGGCCCTCTACGGCCCGTACAACCTCAGCGTCGTAGCCCATTCCCGAGCAGAAGGTGAAATATCTGCTCTGCCCCTCCCAAAGGGCTTGGCCCAAACCCACGGTCCTGCGCCGGCCCTCCCTGAGCGCCTCCAGCACCACGCCCGTGGACTCCACGGGGTCGTTCGGCAGGCCCAGGGCGCGGGCGAAGACGTTCGCGCTGCCGCCGGGGATGACGATGAGGCCGGGCCGGCCGGCGCTGGGATCGTCGCCGAGCGGGAGCTCCTCGCCGTTCACCGGGTTCAGCAGGCCGTTGACGGTCTCGTTGATCGTCCCGTCGCCGCCCAGCACCGCCACCACGTCATAGCCCTTGGCCCGCGCGGTGGCCGCCAGCGCCGCGGCGTGACCGCGGTAGCGGGTCTCCTCGACGGCCAGCTCCACGGCCGCGCCGAGCGCCCGGATCAACACGTTCCGTGTGCGGGCGTTCGTGGTCGTGGCCTTGGGATTGACCAGCAGCATGGCGCGCATATCGCCAGCGTAGCCGGTGGATCCTGTCCGCCTTATCGGCCGAACGTCCTATTTTCCGCACCGTCCGCCCCGAGAGGTAGGGTACGGACCGTGAACGCTCGCCCGGTTACCCTCCTCATCGCCGCAGCGGTGGTCGCCCTGGAGGGCCTGATCGCACTCGGACTCGGTGTCTTCGTCGGGGTGGAGTCCCTGACCGGGCAGCCCGACGACCTGACCTCCGCCGTCGCGGAGGCGGTGTTCGGGCTGCTGATCGGCGCCGGCCTGCTCTGGGTGGCCTGGGGCGGGTTGTTCAGGATGGAGCGGTGGGGGAGGGCGCCGGCAGTGCTGACCCAGATCTTCATGCTGCCTGTCGGCGGCACGCTCATCACGTCGGGCCAGCCGCTGCTCGGGATCCCGCTGCTCGTGGCAGCCCTGGCAGCGCTGGCGACACTGCTGGCGCCTCCCACCACCCACGCGCTCTACGGCGACGGCTAGCCGTCGGCTGTGCCTCCCACCACCCTGCGCTCTACGGCGACGGCTAGTCGTCGGCTGTCAGACCCTCGCGCAGCTGGGCCAGCGTGCGGGCCAGCAGACGCGAGACGTGCATCTGCGAGATGCCCAGCTCGGTGGCGATCTGCGACTGTGTCATGTTGCCGAAGAAACGCAGCAGCAGAATGCGCTTCTCGCGCGGCGGCAGCCGCTCCAGCAGCGGTTTGAGCGACTCGCGGTATTCGACGCCCTCAAGTGACTCATCCACGATGCCGAGCGAGTCGGACACGGCGGGAGCGTCGTCGTCTCCGGAGTCGGGCGCGTCGAGGGACACGGTCGAGTAGGCGTTGGCCGACTCGAGTCCTTCGAGCACCTCCTCCTCGGTCATCTTCAGGTAGGTGGCGAGCTCGGCCACGGTCGGGGCACGCCCCTCCCGCTGCGACAGGTCGCTGATGGCCTTGGTCAGCGAGAGCTTCAGCTCCTGCAACCGGCGCGGCACGCGCACGGCCCAGCCCTTGTCGCGGAAGTGCCGCTTGATCTCGCCGACGATGGTGGGCGTGGCGTAGGTGGAGAACTCCACACCGCGGTTGAGGTCGAACCGGTCGATGGACTTGATCAGACCGATGGTGGCGACCTGAGTGAGGTCGTCGAGCCACTCACCCCTGTTGCGGAAGCGGCGCGCCAGATATTCGACCAGCGGAAGGTGAAGCTCGACCAGCTCATCCCTGATGCGCTGGCGGCGTGGCTCCTCGGGGCCAAGCTCGGCCAGCTCGGCGAAGAGCATGCGGGCGCGCACCCTGTCAGGCACGGCGTGTTCGCTGGTGGCCATGGCTCCAGTCCTTTCCGTCACGCCGGCCCCGCTGTGCCCTTGGCCGCGCCTCGGCGCTTACGCAGGACGATCGCCATACGGTCGGGGGAGTCGGTCACGGCGTCGACGTCGTCAGCCAGGGCGGTCAGGACCATCCAGGCGAAATCGTCACGCTTGGGCGCGGAGCTGCCGACGGTGGCCACTTCGACCCTGACCTGCATCTCCTGCCCCGTGAGCTCGAACTCCGCGGTCAGGTCGGTGCCGGGCACGGCCTCGCTCAGGAGCATGGCGCAAGCCTCGTCGACCGCGATCCGCAGGTCCTCGATCTCGTCCAGGGTGAAGTCAAGCCGCGCCGCCAGGCCGGCGGTAGCCGTACGCAGCACAGACAGGTAGGCACTCGCGGCGGGGAGCCTGATGCTCACCACGTCACGGATGCCGGCCACGCCCTCCGCGCGCGTCTCGGTTTCCTCGGTCACGTTCCTCCTCGCGAATCCAACGCTGACTGCAACTTACCGCCCCTGAGAGGTGGTTGGACTATTCAGACTCGCCATCAACGGAAAAGGCTCTGTGCGGCCTGACGCCGCACAGAGCCCTATGTGCCGTTTTAGGCGGCCTTGGTCTCCCAGAAGATCTTGGAGATTTCGTCGATCTTGCCCAGCAGGTCCTCCGCCTTGGCGACGTCGACGGTGCCCTTGGCGCCGGCTGCGCCCGCGAGCTTCGTGGCGTCCCAGAAGAGCTGGTGGAGCTGTGGGTACTGCTCAAGGTGCGGCGGCTTGAAGTAGTCGGTCCAGAGCACCCACAGGTGGTGCTTGACCAGCTCGGCGCGCTCCTCCTTGATGGTGACCGCGCGGGAGCGGAAGACCGGGTCCTCGTTTCCCGCGTACTTCTCCATGATCGCCTTGACCGACTCGGCCTCGATGCGGGCCTGAGCGGGGTCGTAGACCCCACAGGGCAGGTCGCAGTGTGCGGAAGCGACATGCTTGGGTCGTAGCAGTCGTGCGAGCATCAGAAAGTCCTTCCTGGATGCTGAATCAGCTTGGTCCTCAACCGACCTTACTCGTGTCCCGATGCCTGTGGAGTGGGGGGTAGCAGCCCATGAGAGTGCGTGTCGAAGGTGATTCGATGCGTCCCGCGCTGGTTCCCGGCGACTGGCTCCTGGTCCGGCGGGGGGCCATCGTGCACCCGGGCGATCTCGTGGTGGCCAGGCTTCCCGGCGATCCCGATCAGCTCATAGTGAAACGGGCGCAGTGGCACGGGGTCGACGGCTGGTGGCTGGAGAGCGACAACCAGCGGGCCAGCGGGCGGCGCGACAGCTGGGACTTCGGGCCGGTCCACGACATCATCGGCCGAGTGGTGCTGCGTTACTGGCCGCTCATGCGCAAGGGGCGTTAGGCGTCGCTCCTGCGCAAGGGGCCGTTAGCCATCGCTCCTCTGCAAAGGGGCGTCAGCCGTCGCTCCTGCGGCGGGCGCGGAAGGCGGCCACGTTCGCGCGGCTGGCGCAGCGGGCCGAGCAGTAGCGGCGGGAGCGGTTGGAGGAGGTGTCGAGGAAGGCCAGGCCGCAGTGGGGCTCACGGCACCGGCCGAGGCGAGAGGCGCCCAGTTCGGCGACGACCGCGGCCAGGCCCATCACGGCGGTCGCGGCGGGGTCCTCGGCCAGGTGGAGGTGCCAGGCGCCGTCGTGGTCGGAGAGCTGAGGGCGTACGGGATAGCGCGCGAGCAGGGCGTTGAGCAGCGCGGCCACGGCGCGCTCGTCGCCGGCCGCGTCGAACACCGCGGCCAGCTCGTCGCGCAGCCGGTTGAGCTCGGGCGGCGGGTCGGGATCGTTGGCCAGCCGGACCGCCCACTCGGCGTAAGAGGTGAGGTCCATGCAGGTGTATTACACCAGAAGGCGGGGGCCCGCCTTCTGGTGGGTTACTCCCCGGGGTGCAGGACCCGGTGCAGGAACAGACGGGTGCGCTCCTGCCGCGGGTCGCCGATCACCTGGGCGGGCACGCCGTCCTCGACCACCACGCCCCCGTCCATGAACACCACCCGGTCGGCCACCTCACGGGCGAAGCCCATCTCGTGGGTGACCACGAGCATGGTCATGCCCTCCTCCGCCAGCTTGCGCATGACGGTGAGCACGTCGCCGACGAGCTCGGGGTCGAGCGCGGAGGTGGGCTCGTCGAAGAGCATGAGGTCGGGGTTCATGGCCAGCGCCCTGGCGATCGCCACCCGCTGCTGCTGGCCGCCGGAGAGCTGACCGGGCAGGGCATCGCACTTGTCGCCGACGCCGACCTTCTCCAGGTTCTCCCTGGCGACGATCTCGGCTTCCTTCCTGCCGCGTTTGAGCACCCGCCGCTGGGCGATCATGACGTTCTCCAGCGCCGTCATGTGCGGGAACAGGTTGAACTGCTGGAAGACCATGCCGATGCGGCGGCGTACGGCGTCGATGTCCACGTCGGGGTCGGTGACCTCGGCGCCCTCCACGAACACCTTGCCCTTGGTGGGTCTCTCCAGCAGGTTCACGCAGCGCAGGAGCGTGGACTTGCCGGAGCCGGATGGGCCGATGACGCAGACCACCTGGCCGGGATCGACGGTCATGTCGATGCCCGTGAGCACCTGGTTCCTGCCGAAGTATTTGTGCAGGTCTCGCAGCTCGATGGCGTGGGTCATCGGTTCCTCCCCTTACGTCCCTCCAGCCGGGACGCGAGGTAGCCCAGCGGGATGGTGACGATCAGGTACGTCACTCCGGCGACCATGATCGGCGTGGCGTTGGCGAACTGTGAGGCCAGGTCGTTGCCGAACTTGGCCAGCTCGACGTACTCCCCGGAGACGCCGAGGAACAGCACCAGCGAGGAGTCCTTGAGCAGGGCCACGAACTGGTTCGTCGTCGGCGGGATGACCATCCGGATGGCCTGCGGGATCACCACGGTGACCTGGGCCCGCGTGGCCGACATGCCCAGCGACCTGGCGGCCTCCGTCTGGCCCTTGGGCACGGCCTGCAGGCCCGCGCGGAAGACCTCCGCCTGGTAGGCCGCCCCGACCAGGCCGAGCCCGAGTATGCCCTGTCCGTACGTGCCGCCGGGCACCTGGAAGCCCGGCAGCGCCAGCGGCAGGAACGTGATCATCAGGAAGATCAGCAGCGCGGGCAGGCCGCGGAAGATCTCGATGTAGACGAGCGAGATCCACCGGTACGGCAGGACCTGCGAGATCCGCATGAGCGCCAGCACCAGGCCCAGGACGAAGGCGAAGACGAATCCGCCGACCGCGTAGATGATCGTGTTGCGCAGCGCGACGGTGAACAGATCGGGCAGTGCCTCCTTCGCCACGTCGATCTTGGCGAAGTTCTGCGCCAGGCTGCCCCAGTCGGCGTACAGGATGACGCCGGCGAGCGCGACGACCAGGACGACGTACTGGACGCCCCGGCTGATCCGCTGCTTCTTCCGAGGGCTGAGCCTGGCGCGTCCGGGCTCAGCCGTCTTCGGCTGGTCGGCCATGGATCAGCCCAGCTCGCCGGGCTTCTTGCCGAACCACTTCACGAAGATCTTCTCGTAGGTGCCGTCCTGCTTGGCCTTGGCGATCTCGTCGTTGATCGTCTTCAGCAGGACCGGGTCGGAGCCCTTCTTCAGGCCGATTCCGTACTGCTCACCGGTGTCGAGGCTGCCGATCAGCTCGAACTTCCCGGCGACGTCGGGCTTCTTCAGCCAGGTGAGCACGACCGGCAGGTCCTGGACGATCACGTCGGCCTGGCCCGCCTGCAGGGCGAGCAACTCCTTGGGGGAGTCGGCGTACTCGGTCGGGTCGAAGCCGTTCTTCTTGACGTATTCGAGGCCCGTCGTGCTGGCCTGGGCGCCCAGCTTGAGCCCCTTCGCCTTGACGTCCTCCAGAGACGTGGCGCCGGTGCCCTTCTTGGCCAGCAGCGCCTGGGTGGCGTCGAAGTAGGGGGCGGAGAAGTCGATGTTCTTCTGCCGTTCGGGGGTGATCGTCATGCCGGCGGCGGCCACGTCGCACTTGCCCGCCGCCATGGCGGCGCCGCTCTTGATCACGGCGAAGTCGATGTCCACGATGTTCTGGGTCACGCCCAGCTTCTTCGCGGCCAGGTCGACGATGTCGACGTCGAACCCGACGACCTTGCCTGAGTCGTCCTTGAACTGGAACGGCTCGTACGGAATATTCGTACAGACCGTGAGCTTGCCTGGCTGCACCAGCTTGACACCGCCGGCCGCGGTGGCACTGGTGCTGCCGCCCGAGCCGGATTCGCTGCCGCACGCGGTCAGCGCGATAACAGCTGTCAAGGCGAGCGCACCGGCGGCGTAGCGTCGGCGGCCCTGGGGACTGAGGGCCATGTACGGCCTCCTCGAAGTGAAAAGCCATGAAACTTGCGTTTTGTGCAGTTTAGATGGGGTTTTGTGCAGGTCAGTCATTCGCCGTTTAACGATGCGTCAACAGAACGGCGACGGCCCTGACACCGAACACCATCTCACCATGTGGCACTATGGGGTCACGGGTGACCCCCGAACCCCTCACGAGATGAATCGCCGAGGGGCCTCTGGCAGCTACAGAAGCCAGCCCGCTCGCGCTCGTCCGCCGAAGGTTACTTCCGCTTCCAATGACTACAGGGGTCGCTGTGGCTGCCACGCCCACGTCTGCTTCCGTCGAAACACTCGATCTCGACCCGGCTTTCGCGCTGCACCGCGGAGGCAAGATCGAGATCCGCGCCACCGTTCCCGTCCGCGACGCGGACGACCTGGCCCTCGCCTACACGCCCGGCGTCGCCCGGGTCTGCACCGGCATCGCCGAGAACCCCGCGCTGGTCAACGACTACACCTGGGTCTCCAGGGTGGTCGCCGTCGTCTCCGACGGCACGGCCGTGCTCGGCCTGGGTGACATCGGTCCCTCGGCCGCCATGCCCGTCATGGAGGGCAAGGCGCTGCTGTTCAAGGAGTTCGCCAACGTCGACGCCGTCCCCATCTGCCTCGACTGCACCGACGTGGACGCGATCGTCGAGACCGTGGTGCGTCTCGCGCCGTCGTTCGGCGGCATCAACCTGGAGGACATCAGCGCCCCCCGCTGCTTCGAGATCGAGGACCGGCTGCGCGACCTGCTCGACATCCCCGTCTTCCACGACGACCAGCACGGCACCGCCATCGTGGCCCTGGCGGCCCTGCAGAACGCCGCCCGCCTGACCGGCCGCACCCTGGGCGACCTGCGGGCCGTCGTGGCCGGCGCGGGCGCCTCCGGCGTCGCAGTCACCCGCATCCTGCTGGAGGCGGGCATCGGCGACATCGCGGTCTCCGACTCCAAGGGCATGATCTACGCGGGCCGTGAGGGCCTCAACCCGGTCAAGGAGGCGCTGGCCCGCGACACCAACAAGGCCGGGCACACCGGCTCCACGGAGGAGGCCCTGGCGGGCGCCGACGTGTTCCTCGGCCTGTCCGGGTCCACGGTGACCGAGAAGGCGATCGCCTCCATGGCGCCCGACGCCATCGTCTTCGCGCTGTCCAACCCGACGCCGGAGGTGCACCCCGAGGTGGCCGCCAAGCACGTCAGGGTCGTGGCCACCGGGCGCTCCGACTTCCCCAACCAGATCAACAACGTGCTGGCCTTCCCCGGGGTCTTCCGCGGCGCCCTCGACGTGCGCGCCAGCACGATCACCGAGAACATGAAGGTGGCCGCGGCCAACGCGCTGGCGGGCGTCGTGGGTGACGACGTGTCGCCCACGTACATCATCCCGAGCCCGTTCGACGACCGCGTCGCGCCCGCCGTGACGGCAGCCGTGGCGGCCCAGGCCCGCGCGGACGGCGTCGCGCGCCTCTGAACACCCGCGGGCGGGGGCCTTTCGGCCCTCGCCCGCCTTTTTTTGCGTTCGCCCAAGGTCGGAGTGGCCTTCGGGTTACTTTGCCATGCCTTGGGTAGGTGAGCCCCCCGTCTAGGAGCGATGGCCGCCGGGCCTGCCGGGGGCAGAACCGGCAGAGGGTGTGAGATGGAGTCGAGGTGACCTTTGGGAACTGCCATAAATCCTTTACGCAAGGTGCTATAACAGTAGCTCTCTGTAAGGATGTGGGCGCCGACTCCTGTGACGAGGAGAGCGATGGAACGCGAGCCGAATCGACTGCTGCAGCAGCTCATCGCGGAGGCGGGTTTTTCCCACAAGGGATTGGCCAGGCGCCTCAACGATCTGGGAGCCGCACGTGGCACACCGGGCCTCAAGTACGACCACAGTTCCGTCCTGCGATGGATCGGCGGTCAGAGGCCACGCGACCCTGTCCCGTGCCTGCTCACCGAGATCTTCGCGCTACGGCTAGGCAGACCGGTCACCTCAGAGGACCTGGGCATGCCTGCCATCATCACGCCCCTCGATCTCGGACAGGAGTTCACGCACACGTGGCAGGAGGGGGTCGCGACCGTGACGGCGCTGTGGAGGGCCGATGTAGAGAGACGGAGGTTTCTGATCGACTCGACGTTCGCGATAGGAGCAGGCTCCGTTGGAGCCGTACGTTGGTTGACGTCCCCCTCTGAGGGACGTCCGAGCGGCATCGGACTGCGGCGGGTGGGCCGCGCCGACATCGCCGCCATCCATGAGGTCACCCGATCGTTCGGTGAGCTCGACAATCGATTCGGCAGCGGGCGCGTCCGCTCGTCCGTGGTCAAATATCTCGACACCGCCGTCTCCCCCTTGCTCAAGGACGGCTCATACGGAGAGTCCACCGGCAGACAGCTCGCCGCCGCGGCCGCCGAGCTGACCCGCCTGGCGGGCTGGATGGCCTACGACATGGAGCAGCACGGTCTCGCCCAGCGTTACCTGATCCAGGCCCTCCGCCTGGCCAGGGGCGCCGACGACCAGACCCTGGGCAGCGAGATCCTGGCCGGGATGGCACACCAGGCCATCTACATGGGCCAGCTCGCCCACGCCCTCGACCTGGCCAGAGCCGCCCAGATGGCGGCCCGCCGGGCAGGCGTGCACACGCTCCTGGCCTCCGCGCACGTCCTGGAGGCCCACGCGCACGCCGGCCTGGGCGACGCCCGCTCCTGCGGCGTCTCCCTGCACGAGGCCGAGTGCGCCTTCGATTCCCGCAAGCCCGCCGAGGAGCCCAAGTGGCTCAGCTACTTCGACGAGGCTTACCTGTCCGCCAAATTCGCCCACTGTTTCCGAGACCTCAACGGGGAGGGCGAGCGGGTCGTCCGCCAGGCGCGGCGCTCTCTCGACATGGACTCCCGTTACGTGCGAGGCCGGATGTTCAACCTCTCGCTGCTGGCCGCCGGGCTGCTGCAGTGCGGGGAGCTGGAAGAGGCGTGCACGGCCGCGGCCGGCGCGCTGATGCTGGCCAGCGAGCTGCAGTCGGTTCGCTCGCGGTCCTATGCCGCCGATCTGCGGCGGCGGCTGGAGCCGTACAAGAACGAGCGGCCCGTGATGGCGCTGCGTGAGCGCACACGGGAGCTCACCGCGGTGTGACGCGAACGGCCCGGGCCTGACCAGGCCCGGGCCGTTCCGTCTTACTGCAGCAGTTCGCCCTTCGGGCTGACGATCGACTTGGTGGCCTGGTAGTTGGCCTTGTTGTAGACGTCAGCCGTCTCACCGTCGAAGACGGCCGAGCTGATGTAGTCGATGCGGCCGTTCTCGTCGTTGTCGTGGAACATGCTGGTCACGCCGTTGACGTAGCCGGTGCGCTTGCCGTTGTTGTACTTCAGGAGCCAAGGGCCGCCGTCGGCGCCACCGGTCATGGAGCACTTGAGCACCTGGTGGGTCTCGACCTTGAACGTGTTGACCTGGTAGGTCTTGGTGCCGGTCTTGCCCGCGCACCACTTGGGCGTCACGCCGGTGAACTGGCGGTCGCCGTTGGGGTGCAGGTCGCGGGGGTAGCCGAAGGCGGTCACCGGCTGGTTCAGCGGCTGGTTCCAGGAGAAGCCCTGACCGCCGACGACGTCGCCGAGCCGGCCCATGTCCTTGGCCACGCCGACGACCCAGTGGGCCTCGAAGTACCGGCGCCCGGAGTCCGGCTTGACCCACCGCTGGGTGTAGTAGTGGACGACCGTGTAGTTGCCCAGCTTGTCGGGGCCCGTGCCCTTGGCCCCCGGGCCCTTGTAGGCCTCCCACTGGGTCTTGGTGAGCTGCTCGACGACGGGCTCACCGAACTTGAAGCCCTGCCCCCTGCCGGTCCTGGCGGCGTCGTAGGTGCCCTTGGCGACCTCGACCTTCTCCAGCACCGCGTCGGGGTGGTCGGGGCCGACCAGCGAGGGCTCGCCCTGGCCCTGCGACCAGCATTCGCCCAGGTTGAGCTGGCACTTGACGAACTCTTCGTGGGTGATCTCGCGCGGCCTCAGCCACTTGTCACCGACCCACTCCTTGTACTCCCTGCGCGTGACGTCCTTCTCGCCGGCCAGGGAGAAGCCGTTGTGCACGGCCACGAAGGCGTAGTCGCCGTCGTAGTCGTCGTAGGTGTCGAGGTCATAGGCCGTGTACGCGTAGGCGCCGACGTACACGCCCCACGGGGCCTTGCCCTGGTAGTAACCCGGGACGAACACCCACTTGTCGTAGACGTCGTCCTTGCCGTTCTCGAAGACGCAGTGGCCCGCGGTGGCGACCAGGTTGCGGTTCCTGGACTGGATGGAGGTGGCGGAGCACCAGCGGTAGTGGCCGCCTCCGTCGAGGAAGAAGACCTTGCCGATGGTCTTGGGCAGGTTGACGTTCTTGCTGGTCGTGGCCTTGGCGGTGGTGGTGGGGCCCGTCATGCCGGGCTTGCCGTCGGGGGCGCCCTTGCTCTGGGAGCTGACCAGCTTGGGGACGTCCTGGGAGTCCACGGAGGTGTACTGCGTCGCCTTGCGGAGGGCGGCGCCGTTGGCGTCGAGCCAGAAGGCTGCGGCGCCGTACGCGTCGGCTGGTTTGGGAGTCAGGTTGTCGGTGGCCCAGTGCGGCTGGGCGCTGGCGGGCGTGGCCACGATGGCGGCGCTCAGGCCGGCGGATACGAGGGGGATGAGCAGGCGCTTCAAGGAAGACTCCACAGTCGTCAAAAGGGGGTGTAAAGACCCTATCGACCCTTTAGTAACTCTGGTAACTGAAATTATCAATTTCACCAGAAAGACCAAAAGGCCCGGCAGGATGCCGGGCCTTCGGTTCGCTACCGAACGGTGACTAGGTCACAGTTCCGGATCGCCTTGCTGTACTACTTGACGAGCTTGCCGGACCACGAGACCGAAGCGGCCTTGTAGATCGCAGCGGCCTCACCGTCGAAGTACGGCGTGGTGATCGTGTCGTAGCGGCCGTTCTTGTCGGTGTCAGCGATGAGGCTGGTGACACCGTTGACGTAGCCGAGACGCTTGGCGTTGCTGTACTTGTACAGCCACGGGGCACCGTCGTAGCCAGAGGTCACGGCGCACTTGAACGACTGCTGCTCCTCGACCTTACGGGCGGGGACCTGCAGAGCCTTGTGCGCGGTCTTGCCGTAGCACCACTTCGGCGTAACGCCGGTGTAGGGCTTGTTGCCGTCCGGGTGCGAACCCTGCGGGTAACCGAAGGTGCGCACGTACTTGCCGGAAGGCTGGTTCCACGCGACACCCTGGCCACCGACGTTGTCGCCGAGACGGCCAGCGCTCTTCAGGCCGCTGACGACGATGTAGTAGTCGTAGCGGACGAACTTCTTCGCGCTGCCCGGCTTCTGCCACTGCTGCACGTAGAAGTGCGTGATGGTGGAGTTGCCGTGCCGGTCGAGCTTGACGGTGCCGGGGAACTCGGCGTTGGGAACTGCCGGCTTCTCCGGCACAGCCGGCACAGCCGGCGTGGTGGGAGTGGCGGGAACCTCGGGCTTCGCCGCTTCCCAGCCCTGACCCACGATGTAGGCGAGAGCCTCGTTGTAGGTCACCTGCTCGACCTCGGGCGCGCCGTACTTGCGGCCCTGGCCCTTGCCGGTCTTGGCCGCCAGGTACTCAGTCCTGGTGACCTCGTCCTTGACCAGCTCGGCACCGGGGTAGTTGGGGCCAGCGCCCTCGGGGTCCTTGGGGTCGATCCTGTCGTAGTACTCGGAGGTCTCAGGGTTGAGCTTGCCTGCCTTGTACTCCTTCCAGGAGACCTCGGTCGCCTTCTTCTCCAGCTTCTCGCCGTCGTACGACTTCCACTCCGCGCGAGTAACCTTCTTCGGCTCCTTGAGCGTGCCGCCCAGGGCGTCGTAGACGGTCACGAACGCGTAGTCGCGGTCGTAGTCCTCGTAGACCTCGAAGTCGTAGTGGGTGAACGCCTGCTTGCCCACGTACAGGCCCCACGGCGTCTTGCCCTGGTAGTAACCGGGGACGAAGACCCAGCGGGACACGACTTCCTGGTTGGACACCACGTCGTAGACGCAGTGACCAGCGGTGGCGACCAGGTTGCGGTACTGCGACTGGATCGAGGTGCCGGAGCACCAGTACAGCTTGCTGTCACGGCCCTCGAAGAACACCTTGCCGATGGTCTTCGGCAGGTTCACGTTCTGGACCTTGGCGGTGGACTTCTTCTCCTCGCCGATGGGGGCCGTCAGGCCTGCCTTGGTGTCGGAGCTATATCCACCACCCATCGAAGTCTTCGAGACCTCGAGGGCGTCCGGGTTGAAGGCCACCGCGCCCTTGAGCGCCGCGTTGTTGGACTTGGTCCAGAACTCGACGGTCTCTTCGGCCTGAGCCTGGGTCTTCGCCAGGTCAGCGTTCGCGATGGTGTCGTCAGCCTGAGCCGTAGTGGCCAGGCCGGCGGCCAGGAGACCGGTGGCCAGAATGGCGCCACCGGCGGGGAGGAGGATGCGCTTCACGGTAACTCCTTGCGCTGTCGTGGAACGCCTTCTGCGTCCCATGCGTCAGTAAAGGGATAGCCAGGAACATACAGTGTCGATCTTGAACTCGGGTAGCCGCTTTGAAAGGAAAAGAGGCGACAAGCCGGGTGTGATCGTTCTGTGATGTTTAGGTGGCTGATGCCCAGGAGTCGAGGGAAGCTCGCCTCTCGACCGTTTGCCCAGATCACCCATAAGGAAGTTGTGAGTGGGGCTCGCGGGGTCGAGACGTCCTCTTGATTCAGTTATGGGGGGCAATGTGACGCAGATCACATCACGTTGATGGCACCGTATGGACCTCCCATGCGTCCAAACGCCTTCACTTTCCGGGGGAAAGCAGAAGGGGCCCGGCAGGATGCCGGGCCCCTTCGCGTGTAACGGTTATACGAACGGTCTAGGTCCGGTCGCTATCCGCTACTTAGACAAGCTTGCCGGACCAAGCGGCAGCGGCAGCCTTGTAGACGGTGTTCGTCTCGCCGTCGAAGTACGGCGAGGAGATGTAGTCCACGCGGCCGTTGCTGTCCTGGTCGTTGAAGGTGCTGGTGACACCGTTCACGTAACCGAGACGCTTGGCGTTGCTGTACTTGTACAGCCACGGGCCACCGTCGGCGCCCTCAGTCATGGCGCACTTGAGGGCCAGGTGCTCCTCGATCTTCTTGGCGGCGGAGCCGACCAGCTTCTTCGAGGTGGTGCCGTAGCACCACTTCGGCGTAACGCCGGTGTAGGCCTTGTTGCCGTCAGGGTGAGCCGAGGCCGGGTAACCGAACACCCGGGTGGCCTTGCCGGTGGGCTGGTTGTACGCGAAGCCCTGACCGCCCACAGCGTCGCCCAGACGACCAGCGTCCAGGGACTTGTGGTCGATGACGTAGAACACCGTCTTGTAGTACTTCGTGTCGGTGCCCGGCTTGTACCACTGCTGGGTGAAGAAGTGCGTGATCGTCGAGTTGCCGCGAGGGTCAGTCTTGACGAGCGCGGGGTACTTCTCCGCGTCCTTCTCCTGCAGGGCCTTGTACGCCGCGGCCTCGCTGGCGGTCACGTTCTCGGTGACAGGCTCACCGAACTTGGCACCGTTGCGCTTGCCGAGCGGGGCAGCCTTGTACTTGGTCTCAGAGACCTCGACCTTGCCGACCTCAGCACCCGGGTAGTCGGGGCCGGTCGCCTCAGGCGCCGAACCCGGCTTACGGAAGAAGGACTCGGACGACGTGGGGTCGAGCTTGCCGGCGCGGAACTCCTCGCGGCTGATCTCGACGTCCTTGGCGTCCTTGAGGCCGGTGTACTTGTCCCACTCGGCCTTGGAGACGTTCTTGCTGGACTCGCTGCCGTCCACCTTGACGCCGTTGTAAACGGTCACGAACGCGTAGTCGCGGTCGTAGTCCTCGTAAACGTCGAAGTCGTAGTGGGTGAAGGCCTGCTTGCCCACGTAGATGCCCCAAGGAGACTTGCCCTGGTAGTAACCGGGGACGAAGACCCACTTGTCCATGGTGTCAGCGTTCGCACCAGTGTCGTACACGCAGTGACCGGCCGTGGCGACCAGGTTGCGGTACTGCGACTGGATCGAGGTGGCGGAGCACCACTTCTTCTCGCCCTTGCCGTTGACGAAGAACACCTTGCCGATGGTCTTCGGCATGTTGACGTTCTGCGTCTTGGTCGAGGTCTTCTTCTCTTCGCCGGTCGGAGCGGTCAGGCCCGGCTTGGTGTCCGTCGTGGCGCCACCCTTGCTCACCATCTTGGCGACGTCAGTCTTGCTGTCCCAGATGTTGGACTCGGTGGCGGCCTTGAGGGCCGTGCCGTTGTTGTCCGCCCAGAACGCGGCGATGGCGTTCGCGTTGGCCGCGGAGGTCGCCAGGTCGTCCTTGGCAACGTCCGACGCGGCGGAAGCCGTGCTGGCGAGGCCAGCGGCCAGGAGGCCGGTGGCCAGAATGGCGCCACCGGCGGGGATGAGGATGCGCTTCAAGGGAACTGCTCCTTGCTCTGTCGTGGGTCGCAACTTGCGTCCCATGCGTCAGTAAAGGGATAGCAAGGAACATAGCGTGGAGATCTCCGCAGGTGGAACCCGGTTTGGGAGATCTGGTAGCCGCTGTTACCGCCGTGACCTTTCCGTTACCAGTCAGAGACCTTTGCGCGTTGTGATGACAAGGTTACGTTTTCGCAGGGTATGCAGCCATTGTTACTGCTGGGACGGATGTGCCGTTAGCGCACGATCGCTCTGTGTAATCGGTTGATTGTGACTCGGATCACAGGAACCAGATTGGAGCCCAACCCGTCTAAGATGATCCGATCCTCACAGGTGATCTTCAGGCTCGCGGTTTGGAACGTTCAGAATCCCGAGCTCATCGGGGATGTGGGGCCGGTCGAGCGGGCCGTTCGTGTGCACGGCCGACGGCCCTGAGGGGCTTCTGAAAGCCTTCTCGGCCCATGGGGCGCCCGGAGGTCGGCCGCGTCCCTCTGCGGTGGCAGGGGCGCTCTGGTGCGTGGAGCCGGCGCCTGGCGCATACAAAAAGCCCGGCGCATACAAAAAGGCGAGGACCTCGGAAGTACCGAGGTCCTCGCCTTTGTCCCTGGGCGGGGCTTACTGCTTACTTGTACAGCTCGCCGTGCGGGCCGACGATCCGGCCGGACGTGGCGGACGGGCCCGAGGCCGCCTTGTACACCGCACTCGTCTCGCCGTCGAAGTACGGCGAGGTGATGTAGTCGATGCGGTCGTTGCCGTCCTGGTCGGCGAACGTGCTGGTGACGCCGTTGACGTAACCGAGGCGCTTGGCGTTGCTGTAGTTCAGGAGCCACACGCCGCCGTCGTAGCCGGGGGTCACGGCGCACTTGAGGCCGACGTGCTCCTCGATCTTGAGCCAGGGAGCCCCGACCTGCTTGGCGGTGGTGGTGCCGTAGCAGTGCTTCGGCGTCACGCCGCTGTACGGCTTGTTGCCGTCGGGGTGCGGGGCCGACGGGTAACCGAAGGTGCGTACGGCCTTGCCGGTGGGCTGGTTCCAGGCGAAGCCCTGACCGCCGACGGCGTCGCCGAGGCGGCCCCCGTCCTTCGACAGCAGGATGTAGTAGTGCCCGCCCCAAGCCTTCTTCGGCCCGGTGAAGTGCTCGAAGTCCCTGCGGTCCACCTGCTTGACACCGTCGAACTGGACGCCGTTGTAAACGGTGACGAACGCGTAGTCGCGGTCGTAGTCCTCGTAGGTGTCGAAGTCGAAGTGGGTGAAGGCCTGCTTGCCCACGTAGATGCCCCAGGGCGTCTTGCCCTGGTAGTAGCCGGGGACGAAGACCCAGTTGTCCAGCATGTCCTGGTCGCTGTCGGTGTCGTACACGCAGTGGCCGGCGGTGGCGACCAGGTTGCGGTTGGCCGACTGGATGGAGGAGGCCGAGCACCAGCGGAACTTGCCGTGGGCGTCGACGAAGAAGACCTTGCCGATGGTCTTGGGCAGGTTGACGTTCTGGGCCTTGGCGGTGGACTTGGTCTCACCGGTCGGCGCCGTGATGCCGGGCTTGCCGTCAGGGTCGGCGCCGCCCTTGGAGACGACCTTCCGAACCTCTTTCGAGTCCCACGTGTACTGCGTGGCGGACCGGAGCGCCGCGCCGTTCGAGGCCAGCCAGAAGGAGGCGACGGAGACGGCGTCGGAGTTGTTGCGGGCCATCGGGTCGTGGGCGATGTCGCCGTCAGCCTGCGCCGTACCGGAAAGACCGGCGGCGAGCAGACCGGTCGCGAGGACGGTCGCGCCGGCGGGAAGAAGGATTCGCTTCAAGGTGACTCCAGGTTGCGCTGACATGAGGCGCCTGTTGCACCCCCAAAACTCAGCAAACGGACAGCCCGGAACCTATCGGTTTGACTCTGGTTGTGTGAATTACCGGTAGATCATGTCAACGGTCCAAGGGTGCGTCGTTACCCTGCCGAGACATAGAACTGGCTGATCACCCGCAGTGATTGCGTCGTTTCTGTGACTTAGGTCACATTTGAGAGGATGGACAGCCCTGCGGCGTGTCGGTACACCTCTCCGGTGGTGGTGTCGAAGAACGGGGACGACACCGCGTCGTAGCGGCCCTCGGCGTCCCTGTTCCAGGTCAGGCTGTTGACGCCGTTCAGGCTGCCGAGCCTGCGCGTGTCGTCGTAGCCGATCAGCCACGGGCCGCCGCTGGCGCCGGCGCTGAAGTCGCACGGCGCGAGCTCCACGCCTTTCTGCACGTCGCGGCCGGGGGCCACCGTGTAGCGGGTGGCGCGCTGCGGGCACCTGCGCAGGGCCGTGCCGTTGAACGGCTGCGAGCGGTCGGGCTGCATGCCGGCCGGGTAGCCGAAGGGAACCGCGGTGTACGTGCCGGGCTTCTTGTTCAGCTCCAGCCCCTGGCCGCCCACGTTGTCCTGGAGGCGGCCGACGTCCTGCATGACGTAGGTGCCGTCCTTGGCGACCCAGGTGAAGCCGCGGTGCACGGTGACGAACGCGTAGTCGTAGTCGTAGTCGGACTTGCCCGACCAGTCCTCGTGCACGCTGACCGAGGCGCCCACGTAGATGCCGTCGGGCGTCTCGCCGTTGGGGCCGGGATTGGGGACGAAGATCCAGTAGTCGGTCGGCTTGGCCTGGCGCGAGTCGTACGCGCAGTGCCCGGCCGTGGCGACGACGCTGCGGTTCTTGGCCGCGACCGAGCTGGCCGAGCACCAGTGCTCCTGGCCGCCGGAGACGAAGAAGACCTTGCCCATGGTCCTGGCGGCGCTGCCCTTGCTCGGCAGCGTGGGCGCGACGCCCTGAGCGGCGGTCGTGCGCTTGATCGCGGCGATGGGCGCGGCGGGGCCGGAGGAGGAGGCGGCCGAGGAGGTCGAGGGGGATGCGGTGCTGCCGGGTGTGGCCGGGCTGTAGGTGTCGGCCTTCTTGAGGCGGTCGGGCTTCCAGTAGTCGGCGACCCGCTTCACGTCCGTGAGCGTCTTGGCCAGCGGGACCGCGTAGACCTGGCTCGCCGGTGCGGCGTCGGCGATCCCCGTGAACGCAGGCAACACCAGCAGCGCGCTGCTGATGGCAGCGGCCACGAAGTGCCTGGCTCGGGGGATCATGAAATGCCTTTCTTAGGGCTGTAAGGGTGGATTTTTCCAGATGTACAGACTGTATTGCAGCTCGGATAGAGATTCGTTACCTGATCAAGCGTGCATCGTGAACTATAAGGATGACGTCAGCCGAACACTCCCGATACGCGTAAACGATCATTAGTTCGATGGTGTTCTCGCAGGTCAGTGCTGGTTTGTGCGAACGTCCGCGTTGGGGTAATTCGGCCGCTTTCTGCGCGCTTTCGGCGCTGCCGGAGTGGCGCACGCCACCCATTCAGATGGCAGGGGAAGACCCCGGATCCAGGGGAGCCGGGGTCTGGGGTGCCAACTTGATCAAGGCATGTTGCCGGTCCAGCGGTTGGCGGCGGCCTTGTAGACGTTGTAGGTGTCGGTGTTGAAGTACGGCGAGGAGATGTGGTCGTAGCGGTCGTTACCGTCGGTGTCCCATGCGACGCTGTTGACGCCGACCAGATAGCCGGTGCGCGACGCGCTCCTGTAGTCGTAGAGGAACGGGCCGCCGCTCGCGCCGGCGGTGAAGGAGCACCTAACCCCGGTGTGCTCCTGGAGGTTGTACTTCCTGGCCTCGGGCATCGGCTTGGTCCTGCCGTAGCAGTACTTCATCGTGCGGCCGGTGTACGGCTTGTCGCCGTCGGGGTGCTCGCCCGCCGGGTAGCCGAAGGAGAACACCTCCAGCTTCGTGCTCCTGTTCCAGGCGAAGCCCTGGCCGCCGACGTTGTCACCGAGCCGGCCGACGTTCTTGACGGTCCACTTCCAGCGGTGGCCGGCCCTCTCCCAGCTGACCTTGATGCCGTTGAAGACGTTGACGAACGCGTAGTCGTAGTCGTAGTCCTCCTTCACCACGAAGTCGTCGTGCGCGTTGAAGGTCTTGGCGGCGTAGATGCCGTAGGGCGCCTTGCCGTTCCAGACGCTGTCGCCGTCCCAGTACGACGGGATGAAGATCCAGTTGTCGTAGAAGCTGTTCTTCTTGACGTCGTACACGCAGTGGGCGGAGGTCGCCACGAGGTTGCGGTACTTGCCCTGCACCGAACTGGCCGAGCAGTAACGCCAGTTCTTCGGGTTGCGCGGGTCGACCTTCGGCAGCGTGAAGAAGACGCGGCCGACGGTGTTCGGCAGGTTGACCTGCCTGCTCTTCTTGGCCTTCGTCTTCTCCCCGCCGATCGGCGGAATCGACCCGGCGGGCCCGTCGGGGGCGTCGTTGCTGCCCTTGACGCCTCTGGAGGTCACGTCGAGGGGATCGCGATGCGCCTTGCTCGGGAATGCATGGAGCTCCTCTCAGCTTTCTGCGGCCCAGAGCGGGGTGCTGTGCCCCGATAGGCCAGGAAAACGTTCGGCACGTTAATGAATCGCGACATCCGGCGACATGAAAAAGCATGGGCCGGTTCCGTTCCGTTATGTAAATAGCGAGTTCGCATGTATTACTGATTGGCATTTCCGCAGGTCAACGCCAGGATTGATTTTCTGTGGCAACAGCGGTAACGCGAATTATCAGACGCCACTCCTTATCAACCGAACGTTGTTCTGGTTAGATGGCCGGTATGGACCCACGCACGCCCTGTCTCATTGGCATCGCCCAACTCACCATTCGCGAGCAGCCGGGGCCGGAGCCGCTGGACCTGTGGGAGTCGGTGGCGCGCGCGGCGTCCTCCGACGCGCGGCTCCCGGTCGAGCGGCTCGACTCGATCCAGATCGTGCACACCGACTCCTGGCAGTACGACTCGCCGGTCGGCCGCCTGGCCGAGCGTCTCGGCGCGGCGCCGCGCCACCAGGCCTACTCCAAAGTGGGCGGTACGGCTCCGCAACTGCTCATCGGGGCGGCGGCGGCCGGGATCGCGGCGGGCGAACTGGACTCCGCGCTGGTCACGGGGGCCGAGGCGCTGGCGACGCGCCGGGCGTACAGGAAGGCGGGGGAGCATGTGCAGTGGAGTCATGCCGCCGACCCCAAGCCCCCGTACGGATGGGAGCGGCCGCCGCATCCCACCGAGCTGGCGCACGGGTTGTTCCTGCCGGTGCACACCTATCCGATCATGGAGACGGCGTGGCGGGCGGCGGGCGGGGTCGCGATCGAGGAGGAGATGCGCTCGCGGGGGCTGATGATGGCGCCGATGACGGAGGTGGCGGCGGCGAACCCGTACGCGTGGCGCAGGACCGCCCGCACCCCCGCTGAGCTGGTCGGCGATCGGTTCGTCGGCTGGCCCTACAGTCGCAGCACCGTGGCCGTGCTGGAGGTGGACCAGGCGGCGGCCGTCGTCCTGGCCAGCTCGGCGCTGGCCGACCGGCTGGGGGTGCCGCGGGAGCGGCGGGTCTATCTGCGCGGGTGGGCGTACGCGGAGGACACGTGGGAGGTGGCCGCCAGGCCCGCGCTCGGCTCCTCGCCGGCCATCGCCGCCGCCGCCCGCGTCGCCTTCGAGCGGGCCGGGCTGGGGCTTCATGACATGCACGCGCTCGACCTGTACAGCTGTTTCGCGATCGCGTTGCGGCAGGCGTGCGACGCGATCGGGCTCGATCCGCTGGATCCGCGGGGGCTCACGGTCACCGGGGGGCTGCCGTACGCGGGCGGGCCCGCCAGCGACTACGTGCTGCATTCCACCGCCACCATGGCGGGGCTGCTGCGGGCGCAGTCGGGGCACGGGCTGGTGACCGGGGTGGGGATGCATCTGACCAAGCACACATACGCGGTGTGGTCGAGCGAGCCTGGCGGGCTGCTGGGGGACGCGGCGCCGGTGTACGTGGCCGAAGGGGTGCCGGTCGTGGGGGCGTACTCGGGGGAAGGGGTGGTGGCCGGGTACACGGTGGCGCATGGGCGGGAGGGCGCGGCCGAGAAGGGGTTCGTCGTGGTGGAGGTGCCCGGGGGGCGGGCCTACGCGGTGGTCTCCGAGGCGGAGTCGCTGGTGGAGGCGGAGGGGCGGGAGCTGGTGGGGCAGGTGGTGCGGGTCACCACCGATGGGAAGGTCAATGTGGCCTCATGGTGAGGTCACAGAGGCGCAAATTCTGTGACCGAGCGACTACTGTCTGGAGTTGACATTTTTATGTCGGCGGCGGACGCTGGAGTCATGCGGAGGACAACTGTGCGCATCGACGAGACGCTCCTCAACGAGGCGAAGGCGTACGCGGCCAAGAACGGACGCAGTCTCAACTCAGTCATGGAGGATGCCTTGAGGCAACTCATCAACCGCTCCGCAGAAGTGGCGGACCGGCCAGAAATCGAGCTTCCGATCTCCGGGGCCGCATTCGGCCCCAGGCTGACCTGGGCCGAGATAAAGGAGATTCTCGCACAGGAGGACATCGAGCACGTTCTGGAGGCCGGTCATGCGCATGCTTGACACGAATGTCTTCGTCAACGCGCAGCGGCGAGACATGGAGCACCACGAGCGGTGTCACGCCATCCTCACGGACCTGCTCAACGGCGACGAGGCCTACGCCGTGAGTGACTTCGCGCTCAACGGTTTCATCCGCGTGGTGACTGATCCCCGCATCCCCGGCACCACCTCGTTCGAGGTCGCACGTCAGTTCGCCGACACCGTCCGGCACCAGCCGCACGCGGTCGTCGTGCACGCGGGTCCGCGACACTGGGAGATCTTCGTCAAGCTCTGCCGCGAAGCCGACGCGCAGGGCAGGCTCATCCCCGACGCCTACCTCGCCGCACTCGCCATCGAGCACGGTTGTGAATTTGTGACCTGCGACAAGGATTTCGCCCGGTTCGAGGGCTTGCGCTGGCGGTCGCCGCTCAACTGAACTGAAGCCCAAGGGCGCAAGCCGCCACTACTCGGGCTAGGAACGTCGTGGCTGACCAGTTCGACGTCATCGAGGTAGGCGAGCGTGGCCGTCGCCGGTGGGTGGGGCTGGTGGTGGTCCTGGCGCTCCTGCTGATTCCCGTGGTCGGCCTGCTCGCCAGCCGGGATCCGCCGCCCGAGCCTCTTCCCGCGACTGCGACCCCCGAGCCCATCAGGTCTCTGACCCGGCTCGACAACTCGCCCAACATCCTCAACGAGCCTGGCGTGCGCAAAGGCGACGATGAGGTCGCGCAGGTGGTGTTCCCCAACGGCGCACGGGCCGAGGTGCGGTATCCGGCCGAGCTCGATCTTGACGCGATGGGGTCGCGGCCGTTCGTGGGTGGCTGGGTCGACGGGAGATTCCGGCAGTTCACGGCTCCCTATGGGGGCGAGGTGGAGATCACGCGGGGTGGGCAGCCGATCAGGAACTACACCCCCAACGTGACCCTCTGGCCGCGTCAGGCCGGTACCGGGTTCTACGGGCAGGTGCTGCTGTTCGCGTTCGGGCCTTGGCGATTGGTGATGTACGACCGGGGCGAGGGGCTGACGTTCGACCAGCGGATGGACCTGGCGCGGAACCTGAAGGGGAGGGTGACGAAGGGCGGCTACCTGGTGTTGTCGGACGGCGGGGGAGTGCGGCTCGCCTCGCCGGGTGACACCGCGATGGGGGATCCGGTGGGACCGCAGTTGTGGTTCGGCGGTGGGGCGGGGCGGATGGTGGCGCTCGTGCCGACGCCCGACTGCGTCAAGAAGGCCAGGATGCCGGGGGTGATCGGGGGGCGGGGGCGGCCTTCCGACATGGTGTGCCGGGGGGATGTGCTGGTGGCTGTCACCGGGGCGGGGTCGTTCCGGGACAAGGTGATCTCGGGAGTTCGGGTCACGATGAAGTGATGGTGATGCGGCGGCGGGACCTTCGGGTTCGGGGTGGTGGAGCGGGTTCGGGTGGTGGGGGGTGAGGTTCGGGAGGGGGTGATCGGGGTGAAGTAAGGTGCGGCCATGTTCGCCGTAACCGCCACACAGACCGATCCCGACAACCCGCTCGCCGGACTGACGCTCGGCGAGCGACCCGAGCCGAAGGCTCCTGACGGGTGGACGACCGTCTCCGTACGGGCGGCCGCGCTCAATCATCACGACCTGTGGACGCTGAAGGGCGTCGGCATCAGGCAGGACCGGCTGCCGATCGTGCTCGGCTGCGATGCCGCCGGGGTGGACGAGGACGGTAACGAGGTCATCGTGCACTCCGTGATCGGCACCGGGGCCGACGAGACGCTCGATCCCAAGCGCACGCTGCTGTCCGAGATGCACGACGGTACGTTCGCCGAACGGGTGGCCGTGCCGCGCCGCAATCTGGTGCCGAAGCCGGCCGGGCTCGAGTTCCAGCACGCGGCGTGCCTGCCGACGGCCTGGCTGACCGCGTACCGGATGTTGTTCGACAAGGCCGGGCTGGAGCCCGGCTCCACCGTGCTGGTGCAGGGCGCCGGCGGGGGTGTGGCCACCGCGGTGATCGCGCTGGGGCGGGCCGCCGGCTATCGGGTCTGGGCGACCAGCCGTTCCGAGGCCAAGCGGGAGCGGGCCCGGCAGCTCGGCGCGGACCAGGTGTTCGAGCCGGGGGCGCGGCTGCCCGAGCGGGTGGACGCCGTCATGGAGACCGTCGGGCAGGCCACCTGGGACCACTCGCTCAAGTCGCTCAAGCCCGGCGGGCGCGTCGTCGTGTCCGGCGCCACCAGCGGCGCGGTGCCGCCCGCCGATCTGAACCGGGTCTTCTTCCTGCAGTTGTCCGTGATCGGATCGACGATGGGGACGCGGGAGCAGCTGGGGCGGCTGGCGGTGTTCCTGGAGCAGACGGGGCTGCGGCCGGAGATCGATCGGGTGCTGCCGCTCGCCGAGGCGCGGGACGGGTTCGCCGCCATGGCCGAAGGGGAGATCTTCGGAAAGATCGTCTTTACCGTCTGAATAAGTGAAGGGTTACTTCTGGCTCTCCCGGGTGATACAAGGGGTTGGAGTTGTATCACCCGGGAGGCCGTCATCATGGACGTTGAGCCCTTCGGCCCAGGTTCGATGCACTGGGACACCGCCGGCGAATACCGCAACCTGCTCGTCGCCGGCAGCGCGCTGGTCATCCAGACCATGCATCCGGCGGTCGGCGCGGCTGTCGCGGAGCACTCCACGTACAAGGACGATCCGTGGGGGCGGTTGGAGCGGACGCTGGCCTCCGTGCAGAAGTGGGTGTACGGCGGCGCCGATGGTCCCGCGGAGGGGCGGCGGCTCAGGGAGTTGCACAAGCCGATCAGCGGGGTCGATGAGCAGGGCCGGCACTATCACGCGTTGAACGGTGAGGCGTGGGCGTGGGTGCATCTGTCGCTGTTCGAGCGTTTTATCACGCTAAATCGCTATTTCGGGACGCCGTTCACGAAGGATCAGGAGCGGCGGTTCTATGCGGAGTCGCGACAGCTCGGTGCGATTCTGCAGGTGCCTGAGCGGGAGTTGCCGCAGGACCTGGAGGGGTTCTGGCGGTACTTCGACGACATGGTGGCCCATCGGCTGGAGGCGCATCCGACCGCCCTCGACGTGCTGGCCGTCATGCGCGGCACCCCGGCGCCCCCTGGATTGCCGGCTCCGCTGCGCCGGTTGTGGGCGCCGGTCGGGGTGGGGGCGGGGGAGTTCAACCACTTCGTCACCATTGGGACCTTGCCGCCTGCCGTACGGAGGAAGCTGGGGTTGCGGTGGACGGCTCGGGAGGAGCGGCGGCTGCGGCATATCGGGCATGCGGTCGCGATGTTGACGCCTCGGCTGCCTGAACGCCTGCGGTACATGCCCATCGCCTACCACGCACGTAAGGCCGCGCGGAACTCGCGCCGCCTGGATCGCCACCAACTCCGCTCCGCCTGACCGACCCAGCCCAGCCGGGACTCGCTCTGCCTGGCCCGCTTGGATCGGCGTCGGCTCGGCTCCGCCTGGCCCGGCCTGAATCGGTGTCGGCCCCACTCCGCCATCCGCAACCCCGAGGGTCAGCGGCCGAGGATGTCGTGGATGCGGCTGCTCGCCTCGTGCAGCGTCGTACGGAGCTCGGCCAGCTTTTCCGGGGTCAGGTGAGCCTCCGACGCCTCCTCGCGGACCTGGGCGAGGAAGTCGGCCAGGAGTTCGCCCAGTTCGGCATCGAGTTCGGCCCGGTTGGCCGAGGTGTCGGACGGTGTGCCCCCGAGCGTGGCCCAGGCTTCCGACCAGATCCTGCGCCACTCCCTGCTGATCCGCTCGCCCTCGTCCTGCCAGTGGTAGGCGTGCTCCATCCACTGACGTTTCTGCTGGTCCCTGAGCCGCTTGAGCTCTTCCTTCTTCTCCCGCAGCAGCCGGGTGTCGTCGACCGCCCCGGTGCGTACGTCCTTGGCCATCCGGGTCAGCTCGTCGCGCAGCGACTTGACCGTGTCGCGTACGTCCTCTTTGACCTCGCGGGCGATGTCGCGTACGGAGGCGGAGATCTCCTGCTCCAGGTCGTCGAGCTCGTCGAGTCGCTCGTTCAGCTCCTCGCGGCCCTTGTCGGTGATCGAGAACACCTTCTTGCCCTCGACCACCTCGTGCGTCACCAGGCCCTCCTCCTCCAGGCGGGCCAGACGCGGATAGATCGTGCCGGGAGACGGCGAGTAGACGCCGAGGAAGCGGTCCTGGAGCAGGCGGATGACCTCATAGCCATGGCGCGGGCTCTCTTCCAGCAGCTTGAGCAGGTACAGCCGGAGCCGGCCGTGACCGAAGACAGGGCTCATTCCTTCTCCCCCTTGAGCAGCGTGACCTCACCGGAGACCGTGATGGCCGACAGTGAGGCCATGCCGCCACCCAGACGTCCCGACAACGACTTCGCGCCGGGAGCGTTCGCGGTGGACAGTTCCTTGAACGTGCTGACCAGCCTGCCGGAGGTGGATCTGACGCTGACGTCCGTCTCCGCGTTCTCCGGCAGCCTGACCAGGATGTCACCGGAAACACTGTTCAACGTCACGTGACTCGTCGGGCGCAGGGTGAGATCCGCCGTGACCCGGCCGGAGACGGTGTTGGCTTTCAGCCGGTGCGGTGTGCCGTCGGCGACGGTCAGGTCGCCCGAGACGCTGATGAACGACAGGTCGCCGTCCATCGCCCGGCTCTCCACGGCTCCCGAGACGGTGTTGGCGACCACGTCGCCGCTCACCGCGTCGAGGACGATCTCGCCGGAGACGCTCTTGACGTGGGTCCGCCTCTCGAACCCGGCCACCACGGCCGGCGCGGACACCACGCCCGCCTTGACCTTGCAGGTCTTGGGCACGGCGATGGACAACACCGTCCTGCGCCGGTCGCGCCGCAGCCAGCCGAGCATGCCGTCCCAGGTGAGGTCGCGGTAGGCGATGGAGAGAGTCCTGGCATCCTCGTCGTAGGTGACCACGAGCGGTGAGGCGGACTCGATCTCGGCGACCTCCAGAGTGGGTGGGCCGTCGCTGGCCAGCACGTCCAGCCGGCCGGCGACTATGCGTACGTCAAGTGAGTCCACTTGGTCGAACGTCAGTTGCCCGGGCTCGTCGATCGTCCACTGCGGCATGCTCCCGCTCCCCTCTCAGGCGTCAAGCTTCTCTTAAAGACACGATATGTCGCGATTGATGGAAACTCAAGATGTATCGCGTTTCTCCCGAAACGGGTCGGCCCGGGGAAGCGGGAGAGCGGAGTCAGTCGTCCTCGTCGTCGTCCAGGCGGGCCAGCCAGGTCGCCAGCCGTTCGACCGGCGTCTCGAACTCCGGGTTGAGGTCCACGAACTCGCGCAACCGCTCCCCGAGCCACAGCAGGCTGACCTCCTCCTCGCCCCGCCGCTCGACCAGTTCCTCGATCCCTCGATCGGTGAAGTACATCGTTCCTCCTGAAAACACCGGCCAGTACAGCAGCGAGCCCCCGGGCCGAGGCCGGGGGGCTCGCTGGTGGAACAGGCTCAGCCGAAGATCTGGTGCTGGATCTCCTCGAGCTCCGTGTCATGCGAGTTGTGCGACCCGGTCGCCGGCGAGCTGTTGGGCCTGCGCGACATACGCCGCACCGCCCGCCCGTTCAGCGTCTCCGGGTCCTCGGCCAGCTTGAGCGTCAGGTACGGCCACGGCCCCATGTTGGCCGGCTCGTCCTGGGCCCAGATCAGCTCGGCCTGGGAGCCGTAACGGGCCAGCTCGGTCGCCAGCTCGTCGGACGGGAACGGGTAGAGCCGCTCAAGGCGCACGATCGCGACGTCGTCGCGGCCGCTCTTGTCCCGGTGCGCGGCCAGGTCGTAGTAGAGCCGGCCCGAGGTGAGCACGACCTTGGTGACCTTGCCTGCGTCCGCGGACGTGTCGCCCAGGACCGGCTGGAACGCGCCTGAGGTGAAGTCGACCGCCTTCGACGTGGCCGCCTTGTGACGCAGCAGCGACTTGGGCGTGAAGACCACCATCGGCTTGTGCCGCTCCGACTCCACCTGCCAGCGCAGCAGGTGGAAGTAGTTGGCCGGAGTGGTGGGCTGCGCGACCGTCATGTTGTCGAGCGCGCAGACCTGCAGGAACCGCTCGATGCGGGCCGAGGAGTGGTCGGGACCCTGACCTTCGTAGCCGTGCGGCAGCAGCATCACGACCGAGGACTTCTGGCCCCACTTCTGCTCACCGGAGGAGATGAACTCGTCGATGATCGTCTGGGCGCCGTTGACGAAGTCGCCGAACTGCGCCTCCCAGGCGACCAGGGCGTCGGGCCGGACCACGCTGTAGCCGTACTCGAAGCCGAGCGCCGCGAACTCGCTGAGCAGCGAGTCGTAGACGTAGAACTTCGTGGTGCCCTCGTTGAAGGTCTTGAGCGGCGTGTGGTCGGCGCCGGTCATCCGGTCCACCAGGACGGCGTGGCGCTGGGTGAACGTGCCGCGCCGGGAGTCCTGGCCGACCAGGCGCACCGGGTGGCCGTCGATGAGCAGCGAGCCGTAGGCCAGCGTCTCACCCATCGCCCAGTCGATCGCGTCCTGCTCGACCATCTGGCCGCGACGCTGCAGCACCGGCGCCAGGCGCGGGTGCGGCGTGAAGCCGTCGGGCAGGTTGAGCTGGGTGTCGACGATGCGCTTGAGCGTCTCGTCGCTGATCGCGGTCGGCGTGTCCTCGTGGGACCACTTGACGACCTCGGTCGGCGGCACCCGCATGGCGCCCGCCTCCAGCGGCTTCTTGGCCGCCTCGCGGGTCTCGGTGAACGCCTGCTCCAGCTTGGCCTGGTAGTCGCGCAGCGCCTGCTCGGCCTCTTCGACCGTGATGTCGCCGCGGCCGATCAGGGCCTCGGTGTAGAGCTTGCGGGTGGAGCGCTTGGCGTCGATCAGGTCGTACATCAGCGGCTGGGTGAAGGCGGGGTTGTCGCCCTCGTTGTGGCCGCGGCGGCGGTAGCAGATGAGGTCGATGACGACGTCCTTGCGGAACGTCTGGCGGTATTCGTAGGCCAGCTCGCCCACGCGCACCACGGCCTCGGGGTCGTCGCCGTTGACGTGGAAGATCGGCGCCTGGATCATCCGCGCCACGTCGGTCGCGTAGACCGAGGAGCGGGACGAGGCGGGCGAGGTCGTGAAGCCGACCTGGTTGTTGACCACCACGTGCACGGTGCCGCCGGTGCGGTAGCCGCGCAGCTGCGACAGGTTGAGCGTCTCGGCCACGACGCCCTGGCCGGCGAAGGCCGCGTCGCCGTGGACGAGCACGGGCAGGACGGTGAAGCCCTCCTCGCCGCGCTCCAGGAGGTCCTGCTTGGCGCGGACGACGCCCTCCAGGACCGGGTCGACCGCCTCCAGGTGCGAGGGGTTGGCGACCACCGAGGCGGTGATCGTCTTGCCGCTCGGCGCGGTGAACGTGCCGGCCGCCCCGAGGTGGTACTTCACGTCGCCCGAACCGTGCGCCGTGCGCGGGTCGATGTTGCCCTCGAACTCGCCGAAGATCTGGGCGTAGGACTTGCCCACGATGTTGGCCAGCACGTTGAGGCGGCCACGGTGGGCCATCCCGATGACGACCTCGTCGAGGTCCTCGTCGGCGGCGTCGCTGAGCACCGAGTCGAGCAGCGGGATCAGCGCCTCGCTGCCCTCCAGCGAGAAGCGCTTCTGGCCGACGAACTTCGTCTGCAGGAACGTCTCGAACGCCTCGGCGGTGTTGAGCCGCGACAGGATGTTGAGCTGCTCGTCGCGCTCGGGCGACTTGTGCGGCTTCTCCACCCGCGCCTGGATCCAGGCCCGCTCCTCGGGGTTCTGGATGTGCATGTACTCGATGCCGACGGTGCGGCAGTAGGAGTCGCGCAGCACGCCCAGGATCTCGCGCAGCTTCATCAGCGGACGGCCGCCGAAACCGCCCGTGGCGAACTCGCGCTCGAGGTCCCACAGCGTCAGGCCGTGGGACTGGATGTCGAGGTCGGGGTGCTTGCGCTGCTTGTACTCGAGCGGGTCGGTCTCGGCCATCAGATGGCCGCGTACGCGGTAGGCGTGGACCAGCTCGATCACGCGAGCGGACTTGGCCACGTCGTCGTCGTGGGAGGCCGAGATGTCCTGGACCCACCGGACCGGCTCGTACGGGATCCGCAGCGCCTCGAAGATCTCGTCGTAGAAGCCGTGCTCGCCCAGCAGCAACCGGTGGATCTGGCGCAGGAAGTCGCCCGACTGGGCGCCCTGGATGATCCGGTGGTCGTAGGTGCTGGTCAGCGTCATGACCTTGGAGACGGCCAGGCGCGAGAGGGTGTCGGGGGAGGCTCCCTGGTATTCGGCCGGGTATTCCATCGCGCCGACGCCGATGATCGTGCCCTGGCCGGGCATCAGGCGGGGCACGGAGTGGACGGTGCCGATCGTGCCGGGGTTGGTCAGCGAGATCGTGGTGCCGGAGAAGTCGTCCACGCCGAGCTTGCCGGCCCTGGCCTTGCGGACGACCTCCTCGTAGGCGATCCAGAACTGCCGGAAGTCCATCTCCTCGGCGCCCTTGATCGAGGGGACGAGGAGCTGGCGGTCGCCGTTGCTCTTCTGCACGTCGATCGCCAGGCCGAAGCCCACGTGCTCGGGCTTGACCAGCGTCGGCTTGCCATCGACCTCCGTGTAGGAGTGGTTCATCTCCGGCATGGCCTTGAGGGCCTTGACGATCGCGAACCCGATGAGGTGGGTGAAAGAGATCTTGCCGCCGCGGCCCCGCTTGAGGTGATTGTTGATCACGATGCGGTTGTCGATGAGCAGCTTGGCCGGGATGGCCCGGACGCTGGTCGCGGTCGGAACCGACAGCGACAGGTCCATGTTGGCCGCCGTGCGTGCCGCCGCGCCGCGCAGCTTGACCTCTTCGGCGCCCTTGGGCACCGGAGTGGCCGGCTGCTTCGGCTTCTCGGCCGCAGGCGGTGCCTTCGGGGGAGCCTGGGGAGGTGCGGGGGCGGTCACAGTGCCGTTCGCCGCCTCCCTGGCCGGGGGTCTGCCCGGTCCGTAATCAGGGTTGTAGTCAGCGAAGAAGTTCCACCAGGCCTTGTCAACAGACTCAGGATCCTGGAGGTACTTCTGATACAGCTCGTCGACAAGCCATTCGTTCTGACCAAAGCTTGCCAGTGGGTTTGTCCGCGACGACTCAGACGACACGGCGGAAATCGCCCTCTTCCGCAGATCGGCGTTGATGTTAGAGAACCTGTCCAAGGCTACTCGCCCGGACTGGCAGTACGCGCCGAAGGACCCGTGCTGCCTCGAACGATCCTCTCAGGACCGTGCAAAGAGGTCACGTCCCCCTCGTCAATCCGGGTGGTGCAGCGATTATTACTATTTGATATCAACACCTAGACGGGAGGTTTATTTCCCGCCGGACACTAGCCTGCTGGCGATCCGCAGTCCGGGGGACATCTCGGACAGAAGGTCGGCGAGCTCCTCGCCTGCCTGCTTGAGCTCCTCCAGCGACATGGGCTCAAGCCGTTCGAGCAGGAAGATCGCGTTGGTGGTCTCCTCGGTGAGGCGGGTGCGCACCACCTGGCGCCAGTTCCATCTCCTGCAGGTGACTCCTGTGTCGTCGCGCCAGATGACCTCGCCGGGCTCCGGCTGCCCGAGCGCCTCCTCCGAGGACTCCTCGCCGGTGGCCCTGATCAGCCGCGCCGTGCCTCTGTAGTGGTCGAGGTCCTCGCCGCCGATGGGCAGCGCGTGCCTGACACTGATCGAGTTGTACGCGTCCACGGCCTGGTTGATCTCCGGCAGCGGCATCCTGCGCGTGAGCGCGTCGACCGAGGGCCGGGTGCGCTGCGGCTTGGCCCCGAACGCCCGGTAGGCGTCCTTCCATGCGTCGATCTTGTCCGCCTGGATCTCCACCGCCGACGCCTCCGCCAGCCAGGCTCGTGACCGGTCGTCGGTGGGCCCGTTGCGCAGGCCGTGAGCGGTCATGATCAGCACCGCGAAGTCGGGTCGCAGGGCGAGGACGGAGTCGTCCACCCAGATGTCGTCGAGCATCCTCACAGTCTAGAAGTCCCCACAATCGCAAAAATCCCTTTGCAAAATTGTCTTTGCGGTCTATCGTCAGGTGCATGGAGGAGGCATACAAGATCAGTGACCCGCAGGTGCTCAAGGTCGTCGCGCACCCGCTGCGGGTCAGGCTGCTCGGCCTGCTGCGCAGCGACGGGCCGGCCACCGCGAGCGAGCTGGGCCGCAGGGTCGGCGAGAGCTCCGGCTCGACCAGCTACCACCTGCGCGAGCTGTTCAAGTACGGCTTCATCGAGGAGGACGACGAGCGGCGCGACGGGCGCGAGCGCCGCTGGCGGGCCCGCCACCGCTACACCTCGTGGAACTCCCGTGAGCTGACCGGCACCCCGGAGGGACGCGAGGCGGTCAAGATCATGAGACTGCGCCAGGCCGAGAGCATGACGCGGATCATCCACGAGTTCGACGAGTCCGCCTGGTCCCCGGAGTGGGTGGAGGTGGCGGGCGTCAACGACCACTTCTTCCAGTTGCCGCCGGCCGCTCTGACGGAGTTCATGGCGCGTACCGAGGAGATGTTGCGCGAGCTCGAAGCACGCTACGCGGGCACTCCCGACACGCCGCACGTCCACGTCTGGGTGGGGGCCTTCCCCCGTGTGCCGAAGGAGGAGCGGTGAGCGCGCGTTCTGCGTTACGGCGCTACATGCTCGTCAACTTCCTGACCTGGCTGCCCCCGGGGCTGATGATGGCGAGCATGGTCCTGCTGATGACCGACAGAGGTCTCAGCCTGGCCCAGATCGGGCTGTCCGTCACCGTGTTCTCGATCGTGACCGTGAGCCTCGAACTGCCCACCGGCGGGCTGGCCGACGTCGTGGGGCGGCGCATGGTGCTTGCGGCCTCGGCGGTGTTCACCGTGGCGGGGCTGGCGCTGATGAGCGTGTCCACGACGTTCTGGATGTTCGTGCTGAGCGGCGTGCTGAAGGGCGTGGCCAGGGCGCTGTCCAGCGGTCCCGCCACCTCCTGGTACGTCGACACGCTGCACGGCATCGAGGGCCACGAGGCCGATCTCAAGCCCGGCCTGGCCAGGGGCGGCGCGATGGAGTCCGTGGCCCTGTGTGCCGGCGTGCTGGTGGGCGGCGGCCTGCCGCTGCTGGTGCCGCCCTCCCTCATGCTCCCGCTGGCGGCGCCGCCCCTGCTGGGCGCCGTGGCGGCGGTGGTGCTGCTGGTCGTGGTGGTGTTCGCGCTGCCCGAGCCGGCCCACGAGCGCCGCTCGCTGGCGAGCGTCCTGCGCGAGGTGCCCGCCACGGTGACCGGCGGCGTACGGCTGGCCGTGGGCGGTGCGATGTTGCGCAGGCTCATGGTGGCCGCGGCGGCGTCGGGCGTGGTGCTGATGACCATCGAGTTGCTCACCCCGGGGCGGCTGGCCGAGCTGGCGGGCACGGCCGAGCGCGGCAGCCTGGTCTACGCGGTGGTCGCGGCGCTGGGGTTCGCGGGCAGCGCGACGGGCAGCGCGCTCGCACC
>NZ_JBHSPA010000086.1:37081-60350 GCF_042656245.1 Nonomuraea insulae | reverse complement strand
GGCCCGGCCGGCCGGCGGCTCGGCCAGGGGCGCGATCGCGGGCACCGCGCTGACCGCGCTCTCCGTGGGCGCGCTGGCCGCGACGGCCGGGCTGGACGGCCTGCCGGGGATGGTGAGCGCCGGACTGGCGTACATCGTGCTCTTCGTCGGCTGCGCGGTGACGGGCCTGCTGTGCCTGGAGATGACGCACAAGGCGGTCACCGCCGCCGAGCGCACCACCGTGACCTCGACGAGCTCGCTCTCCCTGCAGTCCGGCGGGATCCTGGCCAACCTGACGCTCGGCGTCCTGGCCACACAGGCGGGTCTGTCCGCCGCCTGGGGCGTCGCCGCCGTGGTGATGCTCTCCTCGGCCCTGCTGTTCGTGCGGATGCCGGCGGTTACCGGCTCCAGTCCAGCTCAGGTCCTACCGGCACGATCCGGCTCGGGTTGATGTTGGTCTGGGTGATGTAGTAATGACGCTTGATCTGGTCGAAGTCGGTTGTCTCGTGGAAGGCCGGGATGGCGTAGAGCCTGCGCGCGTAAGCCCACAGCGCCGGATAGTCGCTCAGCCGGCGGACCGAACACTTGAAGTGCGCGTAGTAGACGGCGTCGAACCTGGCCAGGGTCGTGTAGAGGCGCACATCGCTGTCGGTGAGGGTGTCGAAGAGGTAGTCCGACTCGGCCAGGCGCACCTCCAGGAAGTCGAGGGTGGAGAACACCCGCGCGACCGCCTCCTCGTACACCTGCTGGTCACGGGAGAAGCCCGCCTCGTAGACCGCGTTGTTGAGGCCGTGGTAGAGGCGGTCGTTCATGATGTCGATGTCGGGGCGCAGGCGTTCCGGATAGAGGTTGGGTGAGGTCCCCCATGACGTCTCCAGATCGAGGGTGATCTGCGGGAAGTCGTTGGTGACGATGCGCTTGTCCCTGGTGTCCCAGATGCAGGGGACGGTGTAACGGCCCGCGTAGCCGGGGTCGGTGGCGTGGTAGAGCTCCGACAGGTATTCCGGGTCGCCGCCGGGCACGCGCCAGCCCTTCTCGTCGCGGATGGGGTCGACGATCGTGATGTCCAGCAGGTCTTCCAGGCCCAGGAGTCTGCTCACGATCAGCACCCGCTGCGCCCACGGGCAGGCGTAGGACGCGTAGAGCCGGTAGCGACCGGGCTCGGGAGGGCCGAGCCGATCCGTGAAGCGGTTCGGCTGCCGGACGAAGCGGCCATCGTCGGCAATCTCGCGGCTCAGCTTCATGACCCCTAGTAGAACATGATTCGGACACAGAACTATATTCGGACGCGTGGCGAAATTTGTTGTGACACCCTCGAACGCGGCACAGCGGGAGGCGTGGGTAGGCGGGACGATTCCCGACGTCGAACGAGTACGCCCGGGGCTGTGGTCAGTCCCGGTGCCGATCCCGATCAACCCCCTCCGGTACGTGCTGGTCTATGTCCTCGAACTACCCGACGGCGTGGCGATCATCGACGCCGGATGGAACACCGACGAGGCGTACGACGCGCTCGTCGCCGGACTGGGCGTGGCCGGTTACGAGATCACCGACGTCAAGGGCGTGCTCGTCACCCACATCCACCCCGACCATTACGGACTCGCCGGGCGCGTGCGGGAGATGTCCGGCGCCTGGATCGCGCTGCACCCGGCGGACGCCCGCCTGGTCCGCGAACGGTACGACGACGAGGCCATCGGCTCCCTCGTCGATCGCGAACGTGAGCTGCTGCGCCGCTGCGGCGTCCCGGCGCTGACGCTGGACGAGCTGGCCGGCGCCTCCATGATGATCAGGCACATGGTCTCGATGGCCAAGCCGGACCGGCTGGTCGAGGACGGCGACGACCTGGGCCTGCCCGGCTGGGACCTGCGGGCCGTCTGGACGCCCGGCCACTCGCCCGGGCACCTGTGCTTCCTCTCTCCCGAGCGCAGGGTGCTTTTTTCCGGCGACCATGTGCTGGCGAAGATCACGCCCATCGTGGCCGTGCACCCCCAGTCGGCGCCGAACCCCCTGGCCGACTACCTCGACTCGCTGGCCGCCGTGCGCAAGTTCGAGGTGGACGAGGTGCTGCCGGCGCACGAATTCCGGTTCCTGGAGCTGGCCGAGCGGGTGGACACCGTGCTGGCGCACCACGACGAGCGGCTGGCGGAGATCGAGCAGGTGGTGGGCGCGGCCGACGGGGTCGCCTGCTGGGAGGTGGCCACCCGGTTGACGTGGTCGCGGCCATGGGAGACGATCCCGCCGTTCATGCGGCGCTCGGCCAACAACGAGACCCTGGCTCACCTGGCCTGGCTGGAGGCGAAGGGGCGCGTGGTCAGGGAACAGGGCGAGCCGGATCTGTGGCGGGCGGCCTGAGTGCGGTTATCGTACTCGTACTAGAATGTTGTTCTCCTGCGTGGGAGGTTCGATGCTTCGGTTCGATGACAGGGTCGCGATCATCACAGGGGCGGGGCACGGTCTCGGCAGGTCGCACGCGCTCCTGCTGGCCGAGCGGGGCGCCAAGGTCGTCGTCAACGACCTCGGAGGCGCCCTCGACGGCACCGGCGCCTCGGCCGGGCCCGCCGCCGACGTCGTCGATCTCATCACGAAGAACGGCGGCCAGGCCGTGGCCAGCACCGACGACATCGCCAGGCCCGAGGGGGCCAGGGCCGTGGTCCAGGCGGCGGTGGACGCGTTCGGGAAGGTCGACATCGTCGTCAACAACGCCGGCATCCTGCGCGACAAGTCGTTCGGGAAGATGACGGTCGAGGACTTCGACGGGGTGCTGGCCGTGCACGTGCGCGGCTCCTATCTCGTCAGCCAGGCCGCCTACCCGCTGATGAAGGCGGCCGGCTACGGGCGCATCGTCAACACCTCCAGCCCGGCCGGGCTGTTCGGCAATTTCGGGCAGGCCAACTACTCCACCGCCAAGATGGGCCTGGTGGGGCTGACCAAGACGCTCGGGATCGAGGGGGCGCGCAACGGCATCAAGGCCAACGCGATCGCGCCCGTGGCCTGGACCCGGATGACCGAGTCGCTGCTGCCGGCCGAGTTCGAGGCCAAGTTCACCCCGGAGCGGGTCAGCGCGCTGGTGGCCTACCTCGTGCACGAGTCGTGCGAGGCCAGCGGGGAGGTCTTCACCGTCGGTGGCGGCCGGGTGGCGCGGGTGTTCGTGGCCGAGGGGCCCGGGTGGAAGGACGACGACCTCACGCCCGAGACGATCGCGGGCAACTGGGAGTCGGTGATGGCCGAGCAGCCGTACGTGCTGACCGCCGGCGACTCGATGAAGGCGATGCTCTAGCGTTCGCCGGTCCCCGCCGCCGGGCACTCCACGTCGGCGCCGGGGACCACACCGTCCAGCAGGAACGCCTCCACGGTGTCGTTGACGCATCGATCCCCGGCCCGGTAGGCCGTGTGCGAGTTGCCCTGCAGGGTCACCATGACCGAACCGGAGAGCGTGGACCTGAGGTTCTTCACGTCCTCGTAGGGGACGACAGGGTCGCCGACCGTGCCCACGATCATGATGGGTGTGAGCTGAGGCGGAGGATCTCCCCACCACATCGAGCCGGCGACCGTGTCCCAGCCCTGGCACTGGATGGAGCCCCAGATCTGCCACGAGCCGGAGATCGGCGCGTTCTCGCGGGCGATCCTGGCCTGTTCCATGATGTTCTCGGGCTCCGGGCGTGAAGAGGTGTCGTTGCAGCTGATCGCGGTGGCGGCGTCTCTGGAATAGCCCGCGGGCTCCTCGTACTCCATGGCCGCGTCGTAGAGCGCCTGTCCGTCGCCGTCGAGGGCGTCGGCCAGTGCGCGGCGCAGGTCGGGCCAGAAGTCCGTGGAGTACAACGACTCGAAGACGCCCTGGGCGGCGAGGGCGTCGCCGAGCGTGCCGCCGGTGACCTCGATGGGCAGCCCGTCGCGATTCTGGACGAGATCCTTCAGGTGGTCGAGCGCCAGGTCCACGTCCCGGCCCAAAGGACAGTCCTTCCGTTTGACGCAGTCCACGACGAACGCCTTGATCCCCTCGTCGGAGGCGTAGCCGGCGTCGAGGTCCGTCGGCCCGCCGCCGGCACTGGCGCTCGGGGCGTCCAGAACCATGCGCCCGACCCTGCCTGGATAGAGCTGGGCGTAATCCGCTCCGAGACCGCCGCCGTAGGAGTAGCCGAGGAAGGACAGCCGGTTCTCTCCCAGTACCGAGCGCAGGAGATCCAGGTCGCGGGCGGTCGCCTCGGTGGTGAGGTTTGGCAGCAGCGCGCCTCCCTGGCGTACGCACGCGGCGGCGTACTCGTTCCTGGCCTTGACCAGGGCCGCCAGCTCGGGTGGGGTGTCCGGGGTCTGGTCCACGGCGAGGTAGGGCGGCGGCCGGCCATTGGAGCGGCAGTTCAGCGGGGTGCTCTTGCCGACGCCGCGCGGGTCGAAGGTGACGATGTCGTACCGGGAGCGCAAGGTGTTGAACGGCTCAGGGTCGGCGAGGAACGTCGAGACGCCCGAGACCCCGGGGCCGCCGAAGTTCAGCACGAGAGAGCCGATCCGCTGGTCGGGATGGCGAGCGGGCAACCTGGCGAGTGCCAGGTCGATGGTGTCCTCCTCGGGGGCGTGGTGGTCGAGCGGCACCTTGACGCTCGCGCATTCCATGTCGAGGCTGCCCGGGCAGCGCGTCCAGGCCGGGCGCTGGGCGCGCAGAGCCCGGTCGGTCTGAGGGTTGAGCAGACCGTACCCCCACCACAGCGGAACGGCGACGATCGCGATCAGCAGGGCGACGCGGAGGACGCGACGAATCAAGCCAGGCTCCCGAGGCAGCGGAAAGCGCCGAAATGTCGGGAAATCTAAGCACAAAATAGGCTTTGTTCGATCTTCGGCGGAAGTTGGGGGAGTTTGGTCGATCCTCACTCTTGATTTGCCGCATCGGTGATCTTATTGTCGCGGACATGACCCCCCAGCCGGGCTCTGCCGGCGACGTGCTGACGCTCATCAGCGCGGGCTCCGCGACGACCCGTTCCGATCTGGCGAGGCTGACCGGCCTGGCCAGGTCCACGATCTCCCAGCGCGTGGACGCGCTGATCGAGCGTGGGCTGGTCGAGGAGACCGAGAGCGGCGAGTCGACCGGCGGCCGCCCCCCGCGTCAGCTCCGCCTGCACACCGAGGAGCACGCCTTCGCCGGCGTGGACCTGGGCGCCACGCACTGCCGGGTCGCGTTGATGGACATCTCCGGCAACGTGCTGGCCGAGTGTGAGGACGGGCTGCTGATCGGGGAGGGCCCCGACAAGGTGCTCGCCCACGTGGACCAGCGGCTCGACCAGCTCCTCGACCGGGTCGGACGACCCCGAACGGCGCTGCGGGCCCTCGGGATCGGCGTGCCGGGACCGGTGGAGTTCGCGACGGGGCGGCCGAACAACCCGCCGATCATGCCGGGCTGGAACGACTACCCCATCCCCGAATACTTCGAGGGCGTCGAGGTCCTGGTGGACAACGACGTCAACGTGATGGCGCTGGGCGAGCACCGCAACGCCTTCGGCGGCACCAGCCACCTGCTGTTCGTCAAGGTCGGCACCGGAATCGGCTGCGGCATCATGGCCGAGGGCACGCTGCACAGGGGCGCCCAGGGCTCGGCCGGTGACATCGGGCACATCCGGGTCAGCGGCCACGACGACGCCGGCTGCCGGTGCGGCAACAGCGCCTGCCTGGAGGCCGTGGCCGGCGGGGCCGCGATCGCGCGGCGGCTGACCGAGCTGGGACTGCCCGCCGAGTCGGGCGCCGACGTCGTGGCGCTCGTACAGTCGGGCAACACCCAGGCGCTACGCCTGGTCAGGGAGGCGGGCCGGCTCATCGGCGAGGTGCTGGCCAGCCTGGTCAACTTCTTCAACCCCGAAGTCATCGTCATCGGCGGCGCGTTGTCGCGGGTGCACGAGCATCTGCTGGCCGGGATCAGGGAGACGGTCTACCGAAGATCGCTGCCGCTGGCCACCCACCATCTGTCGATCACCCCCAGCCGTACGGGGATCAACGCCGCCGCTCTCGGCGCCGGGATCCTCGCCATTGAGCACTACCTGTCACCGGACAACATCAACCGCATAGTCAACGCCTGAAAGGGACTTCCGATGCTGGTCATGAAGGGCATCGTCAAGCAGTTCCCCGGCGTGCGCGCGCTGGACGGGGTCGATCTCGACGTACGGGCGGGCGAGGTGCACTGCCTGCTCGGCCAGAACGGCGCCGGCAAATCCACTCTGATCAAGGTCCTGGCCGGAGCACACCAGCCGGACGAGGGCACGATCACCTTCAACGGGGCAGAAGTGCGCCCCGGCAGCCCCATCGACGCCATCAAGCTCGGTTTCGCCACCATCTACCAGGAACTCGACCTCGTGGACGGGCTCAGCGTGGCCGAGAACATCTTCCTCGGCCACGAACACGCCCGCCTCGGCTTCGTGAACCGGCCGGCCGGCCGGCGCGCCGCCCGCGAGGTGCTCGAACGCCTGGGCCACCCGGAGATCCGCCCGTCGGCCGAGGTCGGGCGGTTGTCGCCGGCGGCCAAGCAGGTCGTCTCGATGGCCCGCGCGCTCTCGCACGACGCGCGCCTGATCATCATGGACGAGCCGTCGGCCGCCCTCGCCCACGACGAGGTGGCCAACCTCTTCCGCATCATCCGCGAGCTCACCGCCCAGGGTGTGGCCGTGGTCTACATCTCCCACCGTCTGGAGGAGATCCGCGAGATCGGCGACCGGGTCACGGTGCTGAAGGACGGCCGCACGGTCGCCGTCGGCCTGCCCGCCCGCGACACGCCGACCACGCAGATCGTCTCCCTCATGACGGGCAGGAACGTCGAGTACGTCTTCCCGCCCAGAGGCGAGCGCCCGCCGGGTGAAGAGGTGCTCCGCGTCGAGAACCTGACCTCGCCGGGCGTGTTCGCCGACGTCTCCTTCTCCGTGGGGGCAGGCGAGATCGTCGGGCTGGCCGGGCTCGTCGGCTCGGGCCGCTCGGAGATCCTCGAAGCCGTCTACGGCGCCCGCCCCGCCACCGGCCGCGTCCTGCTCGACGGTCGCCCGGTACGCCACGGCGTCGTCGGCACCGTCAAGCACGGCATGGGCCTGGCCCCCGAGGAACGCAAGGCCCAGGCCCTGCTCCTCGACCAGAGCGTCACCGCCAACATCACGCTCGGCAGCCTGCCGGGTTTCGCCAGGTTCGGCTGGATCGACCGCAAGCGCGAACGCAGCGAGGCCAGGCGCCTGGCGGAGATGCTGGACATCCGGCCCCCCGATCCGGACCGCCCGATCAGGACCCTGTCGGGCGGCAACCAGCAGAAGGCCGTGCTGGCTCGCTGGCTGCTCGGCGGGCGCAAGCTGCTCCTGCTCGACGAGCCCACCAGGGGCGTCGACGTGGGGGCCAGGGCCGAGCTGTACGCGGTGATCCACGACCTGGCCAAGCAGGGCATCGGCGTGCTGCTGGTCTCCAGCGAGGTGCCGGAGGTGCTGGGCCTGGCCGACCGGGTGCTGGTCCTGCGCGAAGGCACGGTCATCCACGAGGGAGAGGCGGCCGGTCTGGACGAGCACCGTGTACTGGACATGATCATGAATGGGAAGGCGGCGTGATGGGAGAGCCCACAACGAAGGGGAACACGGCCGCGCCGGCTCTGCCGTCGATCCGCGGGGTCAGCGAACTGCGGCATCTCGGCCTGCTCGGGGCGCTGGCGATACTGATCGTCGTCGGCCTGGTGACCCGCCCAGAGAACTTCGCCACCGCCTCCAACCTGGTCAGCATCCTGTCCCTGGCCGCCACGATCGGCGTGATCACGGTCGGGGCCACGTTCGTGATCATCGGCGGCGGCATCGACCTGTCGGTGGGCGCCGTGATGGCCCTGGCGAGCGTGTGGGCGACGACGCTGGCCACGCAGTCCTACGGGCCGGTGGTGATGGCGGTCTGCGCCGTCCTCGTCGGCACGGGGGCGGGGCTGGTCAGCGGGTGGCTGATCGCGTACGGGCGGATGGTGCCGTTCATCGCCACGCTGGCCATGCTGGTGGCCGCGCGCGGGCTGGCGCAGCGCATGTCCGACCGCAAGACCCAGCTCATCGGGGCCGACAACTCCACCATCGTGGATCTGTCGACCACGCGCCTGGCCGGCATCCCGCTGCTGGTCTACATCTTCGCCCTGGTCGTGGTACTGGGGTGGATCCTGCTCAACCGAACGACCTTCGGGCGGCGCACCTACGCGGTGGGCGGAAACCCCGAGGCGGCCCGGCTGGCCGGCATCGACGTGCGCAGGCACACGATGTTGTTGTACGCGCTGTCCGGGCTGTGCTGCGGCATCGCCGCCATCCTCATCATGGCGCGTACGACGACGGGCTCGTCCACCCACGGCGACCTGTACGAGCTTGACGCCATCGCCGCCGTGATCATCGGCGGCACGCTGCTCACCGGGGGCCGGGGCACGATCATCGGCTCGATCCTGGGCCTGCTGATCTTCACCCTGATCACCAACCTTTTCATTCTCAACGGGCTCAACACCAGCGACCAGCTGATCGCCAAGGGCCTGATCATCGTCGTCGCCGTCCTTCTCCAGCGGCGGAACCTGAAGGAGAGAGCACCATGAGTGACAACGTCGCGCGCAGGGGATTCCTCGTCGGCGGAGCCGTTCTTCTGGCGGCGGGCTGCACCAGCAACGAGCCCGCGGCCGCGCCGACCAGCGCGGCCCCGGCTCCAGCCCCGACGGGAGGCAACGACCAGCCTGGTAACAAGGTGGTGATCGGCTTCTCAGCCCCCGCCGCCGACCACGGCTGGATCGCGGCCATCGCCAAGAACGCGGAGAGCGCCGCCAAGCAGTACACCGACATCGAATTCAAGCCCGTCGAGCCGACGAACGACATCAACCAGCAGATCTCCGCGGTGGAGACGCTCATCGCGGCCAAGGTGAACGCGCTGGTGATCCTGCCCAACGACGGCCAGCAGCTCAACCAGGTCGCGCTGCAGGCCACCGCGGCCGGCATCCCGGTGATCAACCTCGACCGCATCTTCCCCGACAAGCTCGCCTACCGGACCTGGATCGGCGGTGACAACTACGGCATGGGCGTGGCCGCCGGGCACTACATCGGCACGCAGCTCAAGAACAAGAACGTGTCGAACCCCGTGATCGTCGAGATCCAGGGCATCGCCACGCTGCCGCTGACGCAGGACCGCACCAAGGGGTTCGCGGACGCGCTGAAGACGTACGGGTTCAGTGTCACGGCCAAGCAGGACGCCCAGTTCACGGTCGAGACGGGCAACGAGGTGGCCACGTCGCTGCTCCAGGCGCACAAGAAGATCGACGCGCTCTGGAACCACGACGACGACCAGGGCGTCGGCGTGCTGGCCGCGATCAAGGAGGCCAGCCGCAACGAGTTCATCATGGTCGGCGGGGCCGGCTCGCTGAACGCGATGAAGGAGATCCAGTCCGGCTCGTCCGTCTTGCAGGCCACCGTCACCTACAGCCCCACCATGGCCTCCTCCGCGATCAAGCTCGCGCGTCTGATAGCACAGGAGAAGGGCATGAGTGATCTGGTGGAGAACCAGGTTCCCCAGTCGATCACGCTCGCGTCCGAGACCATTACCAAGGAGAACGTCGAGAAGTACCTGGCACTCGGCTTCGAATCCTGATCCCGATCGGGGGTTGCATGTCAGACAGAACCACCATTGGCGTGGGCATGATCGGCTACGCCTTCATGGGCCGCGTCCACTCCCAAGCCTGGCGGAGCGTGGGAGCGTTCTTCGATCTGCCACTGGCGCCACGCATGGCCGTGCTCGCCGGCCGGTCGAAGGAGCACACCGAGGCCGCCGCCGCGAAACTCGGCTGGGCCGCCGTCGAGACCGACTGGAGAGAGGTGGTCAAGCGCGACGACGTGCAGATCGTCGACATCTGCACGCCCGGCGACTCCCACGCCGAGATCGCCATCGCCGCGTTGCAGGCCGGTAAACACGTGCTCTGCGAGAAACCGCTGGCCAACACCGTCGCCGAGGCCGAGGCCATGGTGGCGGCGGCCGCCGCGGCGCCGGGCAAGAGCATGGTGGCCTTCAACTACCGGCGGGTGCCGGCGGTCGCCCTCGCCCGCCGGTACGTCGAGGAGGGGCGGATCGGCGAGGTCAGGCACGTACGCGCCGTGTACCTGCAGGACTGGATCGTCGACCCCGAGTTCCCGCTGGTCTGGCGGCTGCAGAAGGACAAGGCCGGGGCCGGCGCGCTCGGCGACATCGGCTCGCACATCGTGGACGCCGCCCAGTTCATCACCGGGCAGCACGTGGTGGGCGTGTCGGCGCTGACGGAGACCTTCATCAAGGATCGTCCGCTGGCGACCGAGTCGGCCGGGCTGGGCGCCACCGGCTCCTCCGCCCGCGGAACGGTCACCGTGGACGACGCCGCCCTGTTCATCGGCCGCCTGTCCGGCGGCGGGCTGGCCTCCTTCGAGGCCACCCGCTTCGCCAACGGGCGCAAGAACGCGATGCGCATCGAGATCAACGGCTCGCTCGGCAGCCTGGCCTTCGACTTCGAGGCCATGAACGAGCTGTGGCTCAGCGCGAACGGCGGCGGCTTCGAACGCATCCTCGTCACCGAGCCCGACCACCCGTACGTGGGCGCCTGGTGGCCACCCGGCCACGGCCTCGGCTACGAGCACACCTTCACCCACGAGATCAATGACTTCCTGGAAGCGGTCGCCACCGGGGCCGATCCCACGCCGTCGTTCGCCGACGGACTGCGGGTGCAGCGGGTGCTGGAGGCCGTCGAGCGCAGCGCGGCTGAAGGCAGCCGCTACACGGACGTGGAGGACTGATGAGACCAGTCACGCTGTTCACCGGACAGTGGGCCGACCTGCCGTTCGAGGAGGTGTGCCGGCTGGCGGCGGAATGGGGCTACGACGGCCTGGAGATCGCCTGCTCGGGCGACCACTTCGACGTCGCCCAGGCCGTGGCCGACCCCTCCTACGTGGAGCAGAAGCGCGCCCAGCTCGACAAGCACGGCCTGAAGGTGTGGACGATCTCCAACCACCTCGTCGGCCAGGCCGTCTGCGACCACCCCATCGACGAACGCCACAAGGCCATCCTCCCCGCCCGCATCTGGGGCTCCGGCGACCCGGAGTCGGTGCGCCAGGCGGCGGCGGAAGACCTCAAGAACACCGCCCGCGCGGCCGCACTGCTGGGCGTGGACACCGTGGTGGGCTTCACCGGCTCCTCCATCTGGCACACGGTGGCCATGTTCCCGCCCGTGCCCGCGTCCATGGTGGAGGCCGGCTACCAGGACTTCGCCGATCGCTGGAACCCCATCCTCGACGTCTTCGACGAGGTCGGGGTGCGCTTCGCCCACGAGATCCACCCGAGCGAGATCGCCTACGACTACCACACCACCGTGCGCACCCTTGAGGCCATCGGCCACCGCCCCGCCTTCGGCCTGAACTGGGACCCGTCGCACATGGTCTGGCAGGACCTGGACCCGGTGGCCTTCATCCTGGACTTCAAGGACCGGATCTACCACGTGGACTGCAAGGACACCCGGGTCCGCGTCGGGGACGGCCGCAAGGGCCGCCTGTCCTCCCACCTGCCGTGGGCGGACATGCGCAGGGGCTGGGACTTCGTCTCCACCGGGCGGGGGGACGTGCCGTGGGAGGACTGTTTCCGGGCGCTCAACTCGATCGGGTACGAAGGGCCGATCTCGATCGAGTGGGAGGACGCGGGGATGGACCGGCTGGACGGGGCCGAGGAGGCGCTGGCCTACATCCGCAAGCTCAACTCGATCACCCCACCGACCACGTCCTTCGACGCGGCCTTCGCCACCGAATAGAGGTCTCGGGAGGCCACACGCCTGGCCTTCCACCCATGGGCGCTTCGCGCAAGGAGGTTCCAGACAGCGCATCCCTCGCCCCCCGAAAGGCATGGTCCTCGTCGTCGGGGGCGCTGCGCGCCCATGGGCCTCGGGCCGCGTCCTGTGGGGGCACGGTCCCCACACCCCCGGGCGAGGGGCTCCCGCCCCTCGTCATGTCACCCCGATTTCGAGGAACCCCCGGGGATTCTGTGACAAGGCGGAGCGATCCTCCCTTCGACGGGGAGGATCGCTCGCCGGACGTCAGTCCATGAGGACGATCTGGCGCAGGACCTCGCCGCCGCGCAGCGCGGTCACCGCGTCGTTCAGGTCGGTCAGGCGGATGCGGGAGCTGATCATGGATTCGAGGTCGAGCAGGCCGGCCTTGTGGAGCTTGGCGAAGTAGGGGAAGTCGTGCCGCACGTCCGCCTCCCCGTACAGGCTGGACAGCAGGTTCTTGCCCTCGAACAGCAGGTTGAAGGCCGAGAGCGAGACCATGTCGTCCATCGCGCCCGCCCCGACCACGATGACGTCGCCGCCGGCGCGGGTGATCTGCCAGGCGCTCTGGATCGTGGCCGCCTTGCCGACCACCTCGAAGCCGTAGTCGAAGCCGGTGCCGCCGGTGAGTTCGTTCAGGGCCTCGGGGATCTGCTCCGGTGTCACCGCGTGCGTGGCCCCGACCTTTCTGGCCAGGTCGTGCTTGGAGCCCAGGGGGTCGACCGCGAGGATCGTCCTGGCGCCGGAGACGCGGGCGCCCTGGATGACGGACAGGCCGACGCCGCCGCAGCCGATGACCGCGACCGTGGAGCCCGGGCGTACTTTGGCGGTGTTGATCACGGCGCCCACGCCGGTCGTGATGCCGCAGCCGATCAGGGCCGCCGCCTCCCAGGACAGCTCCTCGTCGATCTTGATCGCGCCCTGCCACGGCACGATGATCTCCTCCGCCCACGTGCCGCACCCGGCCATCCCGAACACGGTCGACCCGTCGCCGAGGCGGAAGTTGCCCTTGCTGAAGGACTCGATGACGTACTTCAGGCACAGGTACGGCTGGCCGCCCACGCACAGGTCGCATTCCTGGCAGGCGGGGCGCCAGCTGATGACGACGTGGTCGCCTGGTTTGACCGAGGTGACGTGTTCGCCCACCTCGACCACCTCACCCGCGCCCTCGTGGCCGAGGATGAGTGGCACGGGTTGCGGGAGCACGCCGGTCATGGCCGACAGGTCCGAGTGGCAGACGCCCGTGGCCCTGATCCGTACGCGTACGTCGGCGGGCCCGACCGGGGCCAGGGTGACGTCGTCACGGATGTCGAGCTTGTCGTTGCCTACGGCGTGCAGAATCGCGGCGCGCATGGGGTTCCTCCTCGTGCCTGGGGGCTATTCCTCGAGGGACAGAGCGGCTTTCGGGCAGGACCTGACCGCGTGGCGGACGCGGTCCCGCATCTCGGGGGGCGGTTCCGGAAGCAGGATGTGGAGCTGGTCGTCGTCGTCCACCTCGAACACCTCCGGCGCGAGCCCCATGCACACGGCGTTGGCTTCGCAGACCAGCTCGTCCAGCTTGACCTTCATGAGAGCCTCCTGTGATCCCATGAGACCACTTTGGTGCGCTCGACGACGTACGCAACCCGCTTGAGCCCGGTTTTCTCGACGTACGGGAGAAGCAGTTCGTCCGGTACGCCCGGGGTCATCCTGCGGGCGATCAGCATGCCGATGGCCAGGACCCGATCGCGGTCGTCCACCTGGCGGGCCTTGCCGTACACCAGGACGCCGCGCAGCTCGGCGTAGTCGTCGCCGGTCTCGATCAGGCAGCTCACCCTGGGGTCGCGGGCCAGGTTGCGGGTCTTCTGGGCCTTGCCGTAGGTCCAGAAGGCGATCTCCCCGTCGCTCAGGCCGTAGAACATGGTCACCAGGTGCGGCGTGCCGTCGGGGTTGATGGTGGCCAGTTGCAGCTTGCGCGAGCCCTCCAGGAAGGCGGTGACGTCCTCGTCCGACATGGCGATGCGAGCGCGCTGATTCACGCTGCCAAGTAGAACAGGTTGCAGAACGGCCCTGCAAGGGTCCCTGGAATGTTATTCGGTTCGGCTAGGGTGCATGCCTATGACGATGCCGTCAGAGCTGCTTTACGCGGCAAAACACGCCAAGGGCTTCATGCCGCTGGAAGAGGGCCTGGCCCTGTTCGAGACGGCCTGCCGCTACGGCAAGCTCGGCCCGATCTGCGAGATCGGCACCTACTGCGGGAAATCGGCCATCTACCTCGGCGCGGCGGCCCGGCAGACGGGCTCCGTGGTCATCACCGTGGACCATCACCGTGGCTCCGAGGAGATCCAGCCGGGCTGGGCCCACCATGACCCGACGCTGGTGGACCCCCGGTTCGGGAAGATGGACTCGCTGCCGACGTTCAGGTCCACGATCGCGGCGGCCGGCCTTGAGGACGAGGTGATCGCCATCGTCGGCAGGTCGGATCAGGTGGCCGCCCTCTGGAACGCGCCGCTGGGCATGTTGTTCATCGACGGCGGTCACTCCGACGATCCGGTGACCCGCGACTACGAGGGCTGGGCGCCGCACGTGGTGACGGGCGGGGCGCTGGTCTTCCATGACGTGTTCCCCGATCCGGCCGACGGGGGGCAGGCGCCGTACCGGGTCTATCGGCGGGCGCTGGAGTCGGGGGCGTTCGCCGAGGCGGCCGTGGCGGGGTCGCTGCGGGTGCTGGAGCGCATCGGCCCGGGTATCTGAGGAGCGGGCCTGAGGGGGGAGCGTCAGGGCGGGTCAGGGCGGGTCAGGGCGGGTCAGGGCGGGTCAGTAGCGATGGCGGCGGGTCCAGGAGCGGCGGGTCTGTGACTGCCACCTCTGGAAGTCCTCGTGCGTGTGCGCCTCGTGCCCGAGCGCGATGAGCGCCTGGTCCGTCCACGAGGCCGCCTCCTCGGGCTCGGCCCCCGCCAGGATCGGCACGGCCTGCGCCACGTGGTCGGGCAACTCCCCGGACCGCAGCCGGGCGGCCACCGCGAAGGCGCAGCCCTGGGCCAGGTACGCCCGGAAGCCGTCCGCCCCCGCGTGCTCGGTCAGCCACCACAACTCGTCGGCCTCGGCCCCGCCGGTGTACGTCGCCGCGAACCCCACCCCGCTCCACAGGTCGGCCCGCCGCGCCGCCGGATATCCACCGATCCGGGCGGCGGCGTCGTCGGGGGAGGCGCAGTCGTGGTACCAGAGCAGCCGTCCCAGCCCCTGGTCGAACACCGCGCAGTGCGCCCGGGTGAGCAGGTCGGGCATCGTGCGCTCGCCGACCATGCGATCGGTCTTCGACAGCCCCCACTGGAAGCCGAACCCGTCCACGGCCAGCCAGCGCAGCAGCGGATGCGCCCGGCGCGCGCCCCATACCGGGCGCAGGCGCAGCAGGGCGTACCCGCGGCCGGCGCCGAGGTAGGCGGCGTGGCGGTGATGTTGGGCGGGGCCGGCCAGTAGCTCGTGAAGGCGCCGGCCCCGAGTCAGGGTGAGCAGATCGAGTACGGTGCAGGCGGCGGCCGCTCCCTCGTAGCCGAAGGGCCGCTGCTCATCCGCGATTTCCTCGATCTTCTCTACTTCTTGTGACATCACCGCGTTGAAGCCGAAGACATATGACTTCTCGGCCTTGTTGAAGGCCGTGCGAGAAGCTCCGCCCCTGAGCCGGAACCTGCGCCGGCTCAGATCGGACTCCAGCGGATCCTTGGCCAGAATCCTCCGCAGTCCCTTTGGCTGTGAGAGTGTCGGCTCGGTCCTGACCTGGTCCAAGAACGTTGTTGTGCCCGTGTCGCCCACGCTTCCCCCGAAGACGCCTCGTACGGCCACACACGAAGCTAGTGACCCCATTGGGCCGGTCATCGGCGGCGCACCGGATTTCCCCAGCAAAGAACCGGCAAAAGCCCTTGCGTGCGGGTCAGAGCCCTTCTTCGCCCGGCGGCACGCGTACGGCCGCGCAGCCGCACACCTCGGGGTCGGAAACGGCGGTCCCGTCGATGTCGCGGAACAGCCCGGAGCCCGGCGAGAGCCCGAGCAGCGCGTCGGCCGCCAGGACCGCGGCGGCGGCGGTGTAGCCGGAGCGCTCGTGGGGGTAGTGCCTGCGGTTGGCGAACTGCCAGCCGGTCCAGTACGAGCCGTCCTCGTGCCGCAGGTGCTGCACGTCGGCGTACAGGGTGAGCGCCCGTTCCCTGTCGCCGAGCGCGTCCAGCGCCAGCACCAGCTCGCACGTCTCGGCCCCCGTGACCCACGGCTGGTCGGAGACGCAGCGGATGCCCAGCCCCGGCACCACGAACGTGGCCCACTCGCGCTCCAGCAGCTCGAACGCCTCCGGCCCACGGACCGCGCCGCCGAGCACCGGGTAGTACCAGTCCATGGAGAAGCGGCTCTTGTCCGCGAACGCCTCCGGGTGGGCCGCCAGCACGTGGGCCAGCCGGTCCGCGCCCAGTTCCCAGTGGGGCTGCGGGTCGCCCAGGTGGTCCGCGAGCCGTACGCCGCAGCGCAGGCTCTGGTGGATGGAGGAGCAGCCGGTGAGCAGCGCGTACGCCGAGGGCCTGCCCCGCGCGTCACGCTCCCAGACGATCTCGCCCCGCTCGGTCTGCAGCCCCGCCACGTAGTCGAGCGCCGCCTTGACCATCGGCCAGTGCTCCTCGGTGAAGCGCCGGTCGCCGGTGACGAGGTGGTGGTGCCAGAGGCCGACGGCGACGTAGGCGGCGTGGTTGCTCTCGCCGCCCGGCTCCGTGGGCACGCCGTCGACCAGCTTCATCGGCCAGGAGCCTTCGGGGCGCTGGTGGCGGGCCAGCCAGGCGTAGCCCCGGCGTACCGGCTCGTGCAGGCCCGCCACGGACATCGCCATCAGGCACTCGACGTGGTTCCACACGTCGACGTGGCCTTCCGGCCACGGCACGCCGCCGTCGTCCTGCTGGATCGCCGCGATGCTCTCAGCCGTTCGCACGGCCTGCTCGCGGGAGATCATGGCTTCTTGACGTAGAGGACCACGCTCTTGCCGATGATCGGGTTGAGCAGTTCCTCGGCGATCCTGGTCGCTGCGGGGCGCTTCATGATGTCCCAGACCAGCAGCTCGTGGTACGCCTTCGCGAGCGGGTGCTCGTCGTTGTTGACGCCCACCGCGCACTTGATCCACCAGTAGGGCGCGTGCAGGCCGTGGGCGTGGTGGTGCGGGCCGATCTCGAACCCGGTGGACTTCAGCTTGGCCGACAGCTCGGCCAGCGTGTAGATGCGTACGTGCCCGCCGGGGGCCGTGTGGTAGTCCTCGTCCAGCGCCCAGCAGATGCGCTCGGGCAGGAAGCTCGGCACGGTGATCGCGGCGGTGCCGCCGGGCTTGAGCACGCGGAAGATCTCCCGCATGGCCGCCATGTCCTCGGGGATGTGCTCCAGCACCTCGGCCGCGATGATCCGGTCGAAGGTGCCGTCCTCGAACGGCATCTCCAGCGCGGTGCCCTGAACGATCTCCCCGGTGGCGCCCTCGGGCACCTCGCCCGCCTTGTCCATGGCCACGAACATGGCCGCCACGCCGTCCAGCTCCGACTGGTCCATGTCGAACGCGATCACGTCCGCCCCCCGGCGCAGCACCTCGAACGCGTGCCTGCCGCCGCCGCAGCCCAGGTCGAGCACGCGTACGCCGGGGCCCACGGGCAGGCGGGCGAAGTCCACGGTCAGCACTGGTCAGCCTTTCCTTTTGTGGTTCTCGATGGCCTCGTGGTAGGCCTCGACGGTTTTCCTGGCCACGACGTGCCAGGTGTAACGCTCCATGACCCGGTCGTAGCCGGCCTGGCCCACCCGCTCGCGCTCCTCGGGTGAGTCGTGCAGGCGGCGCAGGGCCGCGGCCAGCTCCTCGGAGTCGCCGGGCGGCACCTGGACGGCCGCGTCGCCGACGACCTCGGGCAGGGCGCCGGTACGGCTGGCGACCAGGGGTGTGCCGCAGGCCATGTGCTCGACGGCGGGGAGGGAGAAGCCCTCGTACAGGGAGGGCACGACCGAGATCTCCGAGGTGGCGATCAGCTCGCCCAGCTCGTCGTCGGAGATGCCGTGCACGAAGCGCACCCGTTCCTGGAGCGAGAGCTCCTGGACGAGCTGCTCGGTCGGGCCGCCGGGGGTGGGCTTGCTGACGACGGTGAGATGCACGTCGCGCTCGGTGGCCAGCTTGGCGACGGCCCTCAGCAGCGTCGCGACGCCCTTCATGGGCGAGTCGGCGCTGGCCACGGCCACGATCGAGCCCTTGCGCCTGGGCTTGTCCTGGCGCGGGTGGAAGTAGCGGGTGTCCACGCCGAGCGGGATCAGGCGCATGTTGGCCTGGGGGACGTTGAAGTCGCGGTGGATGTCGGCCAGCGAGGACTCGCTGACGGTCAGGATCGGGCTCAGCCGTGGGGCGACGCGGGACTGCATCTTCACGAAGCCGTACCAGCGGCGCATGCTCAGCCTCTTCGCGCCCTTGGCGGCTTCGAGCTCGATGCGGCGGTCGACGCTGATCGGGTGGTGGATGGTGCCGACCACGGGGAACAGCTTCTGGATGCCGAGCAGGCCGTACCCGAGGGTCTGGTTGTCCTGGACGACGTCGAAGTCGCCGATCCGCTTCTTCAGCTCGCGGTGGGCCCGCAGCGTGAACGTCAGCGGCTCCGGGAAGCCGGCGGTCCACATCGTGCCGACTTCGAGCCAGTCGATCCAGTCGCGGTATTCGTGCAGCTTGGGGGTTCTGAACGGGTCTTCGTCGCGGTAGAGGTCGAGGCTGGGCACCTCGCGCAGGATGACGCCCTCGTCCAGTTCCGGATAGGGCTGACCGGAGAACACCTCGACGTGGTGTCCGAGCGCGACCAGCTCACGGCTCAGATGGCGGAGATAGACACCCTGGCCACCACAGGTCGGCTTGCTGCGGTAGGACAGAAGCGCGATCCGCAGCGTTCGATCCCGCACGGACACCCCTTTCTCCGCCGGTAGGGCCCAGAGACGGGCGTGTACCGTGAAAGATGACCTTAGTCCGAGAAGGCTACCATTCGGTAGGTCGGGTGGAATTGTTCACAATGGCCGCCACAAGTGGTGCGAACTGCGACGTTGCTGTAACCGAGCGTGGTTCGGTGGAACGTGTTCTATGCAGCGCGATGCCTCATCGAGGTGCTTAGCTGTACATTCCCGTCCCAGAGGGATCGGGTAGGCGATCGTTGGAGGACCCCTTGGCCAGGCGCGCTCTGATCACCGGCATCACCGGCCAGGACGGTTCCTATCTGGCGGAGCACCTGCTGGAGCAGGGGTACGAGGTGTGGGGGCTGGCCCGAGGGCAGGCGAACCCGCGGGTGGCCCGGATGCGCCGGCTGCTCGCCGACGTTCAGGTGGTGCGGGGTGATCTGCTGGATCAGGGGTCACTGATCTCGGCGGTGGAACGGGTTCAGCCGGATGAGGTGTACAACCTCGGGGCGATCTCGTTCGTGCCGATGTCGTGGGAGCAGGCCGAGCTCACGGCCGAGGTGACCGGAATGGGCGTCTTGCGGATGCTTGAGGCCATTCGCGTGTGCTCGGGCGTGTCGCGGGGTGGGAGCGGCGGCCAGATCCGCTTTTATCAGGCTTCGTCCTCTGAGATGTTCGGGCAGGTCAGCGAGACGCCGCAGACCGAGAGCACCTCCTTCCACCCGCGCTCGCCGTACGGGGTGGCCAAGGCCTACGGGCACTTCCTCACGCAGAACTATCGCGAGTCGTACGGGATGTACGCCGTGTCCGGGATCCTGTTCAACCACGAGTCGCCGCGCCGCGGAGCCGAGTTCGTCACCAGGAAGGTGTCGCTCGGGGTGGCCAGGATCAAGCTGGGACTGGCCACGGAGCTGCGGCTGGGCAACCTGGAGGCGCGGCGCGACTGGGGGTTCGCCGGCGACTACGTCAAGGCCATGCACCTGATGGTGCGGGCCGCCGACCCCGAGGACTACGTGATCGGCACCGGGCGGATGAAGTCCGTCAGGGAGCTGGTGGAGGCCGCCTTCAACGCCGCGGGCCTGGACTGGGAGCGGTACGTGGTGACCGACCAGACGCTGCACCGGCCGGCCGAGGTGGACCTGCTGTGCGCGGACCCGAAGAAGGCGCGGGTGCAGCTCGGGTGGGAGCCACAGGTGTCGTTCGACGAGCTGGTCGCCATGATGGTCGACTCCGACCTGCGACTCCTCACCGACGGCGCCGACCCGGACGACAGCTCCTGGCCTTAGATCTTTTCCTTCCCTTACGCGCTGCCGTGGTCGGCCAGACGCCGACGCCGGCTTAACCCTGTCCAGGGGAACGGCCTCTGACCGGTCAGTGGCGCGCCGCCGTTACGGAGCGAAACGCCGGCCGGGTTCCGTGGTGCGCGCGGCACCATTGACAAAATTGGTTTTTATGTAAAAGCTGGGCTTTGCGATGAGAGACGTCCTGTACCTGGAAGAGATAGAGCAGGCCGAGGTGCTGCTCAAGCCGCAGCGCGTGGAGGTGCTGCGGCAACTGGCCGAGCCCCGCACGTGCTCAGAGGTCGCCGAACGGCTCGGGCAGACGCCGCAGCGGGTCTACTACCACGTCAAGCGGCTGGTCGAGGCCGGGCTGGCCGACCAGGTGTCCGAGCGCAAGGTTCGCGGGATCCATGAGGGCATCTACCAGGCGGGGGCGCGGTCGTACTGGCTGTCGCCCCGGCTCGTCGGCCGGATCGGGCTGCGCAAGGTCCGCGATGAGCTGAGCCTCGGCTACCTGCTCGATCTCATGGAGGAGGTCCAGGAGGACATCGCGGCGCTCGACAAGACCGTATCTGAGCTGCCGTCCATCGGACTGTCCGGGGAGATCCATGTACGTCCGGAAAACCGGCAGGAGTTCCTCAACGAGCTGCAATGCACGTTGAAGGACCTTTTCACCCGGTATGGAGGGGCGGAGGGCGACGCCTTCAGGCTGGCCGTCGCCTGTTACCCGAAGTCCGGCCCAGATCATAGAGGAGAACGAGACCATGACTGAGCCCATGATCATCCGCGCCCGAGTTTCCGCGCCGGTCAAGGAGGTGAGCAACGCGCTGACCGATCCCGGCTCCATGCGCGTCTGGCTGGCCGAGCACGTGGAGATGGAGGCGCCGGACCGGTTCGGGTTCTGGGGGCGTACGACGCCGGAGGGGGACGCGCCGCACCAGCGGCTGCTGCACGCGGACGAGCGCACGCTGCGCTTCTCCTGGCTGCTCGACGGTGAGGAGACGACCGTCGAACTGGTGCTGGAGGAGGACGGGGACGATCGGACGATCGTGACCCTGTCGCAGACGCACTTCGACTTCGAGGACGTCATCACGGGCAAGAGCATCCGGGGGGTGCTGCAGACGTACTGGGGCCAGGTGCTGACCATCCTCGCCGAGCACCTGGAGGGGCGCGAGCCGACGCCGATGCAGGACTTCACCTCGCCGGAGATGCGGGTCGAGGTCTCGATCGACGCGTCCCCGTCGCGGGTCTTCGAGTCGCTCACCTCCTCGGAGGAGGTGACCAAGTGGTTCGGCTACCCGATCGAGATCGAGCCCTTCGTGGGCGGGCGCTTCGCGATGGGCGGCTTCGAGAGCAACCCCGACCCCGCGAAGGTGCTGGACCTGGAGCCCGGTCGCCGGCTCTCCGTCGACTGGGGCGCGCCGGGGGTCGGGACGTGGGAGCTCGAGGGGTCCGAGGGGAAGACGCGGCTGACGATGGTGCAGAGCGGGTTCGACGCGGAGCGGCCGCCTGTCGCGGCGTGGGGCGGGTTCCTGTCGGGGCTCGCTGAGCTGCGGCGGTATCACGAGATCGCCGACTGGCGGCCGGTCATCATGGCGTAGGCGGCCGCCTCGGCGTCCCCTTGCCCATGCTGCCTGGGCTGAGTTCGGTGGGCGCGTGTCGTTCGGGCCGTGTCCTCTGCCTGGGGCGTGCCGACCTGTGGATATCCCATCCCCGTCCACAGAACCCCGTTCGGCACGCCTCCGCACGGCGTTGCCGAAGCATCCTTACGGCTATGAACCCACCCCTCGCCACACCCTCATCGCCGGTCACCTTCCTGGAGTTCACCGCGTTTCCCGATGCTCGCGACCCGAGCAACCGAGGAGGGGGCGCGTCCGCAACCCCCACACCGGCGGCATCAGCACCCCAGCCAGGAGCCGATCCCGGACCTGGACGTGCGGACACCGTCGCCCTGTCCCTGATCCAGCGCGCCGGACGCATCACCCGTGCCGCGCCACAGGCCGTCGCCTGCCGCCGGACAGCCGCGTACATCTGGGGCCTGCGCATCCTCCCCACCCCGGAGGCCGACTGGCCGGTAGAGCTGGCCGCCCCCAGCCACCTCGCGATCCCCGACAGCGTCACGTACGTGGTGCCTCTGCCCGATGAGGACATCACGCAGCACCAGGGCGTCCGGATCACCACCATGGAACGCACGGCCCTCGACTGCGCCCGCTGGCTGCCCCGCATGGACGCGGTGGCCATCCTCGACCAGTTCGCCCGCAGAGGCGTAGATCTGGAAGCCCTCTGGTATCGCCCTCTCAACTCGTGGCGACTGCGCGAGACCCTCAGCCTCGCCGACCGGGGAGCCGCCTCGCCCCGAGAGAGCTGGCTCAGGGTCATCCTGGTGGAAGGCGGCCTCCCCCGGCCCGCCACCCAGGTCAGGGTGCAACTGGGAAAGGACCGCTTCGCCTATCTGGACCTGGGCTGGGAGGAGTTCAAGGTCGCGGTGGAGTACGACGGGCAGGAACACCACACCTCGGCCGCCGACCAGCAACACGACGCCGACCGCCGGGAGGAGCTACGGCGGCGAGGCTGGCGAGTGATCGCCGTCCGGAGAGACGTCATCCCCGCCCAAACCGCCGACCTCCTCCACCACGTGGCCAACGCCTTGATCGAACGCGGCTGGCAACCGGGGCCACAGGTCACCACCCGCATCCTCAGCCGCATACGCGCAGCCCGCCGCAAATCCCGCTACCGATGACCCAGAGCCTCGCAGAGCTCTCAACCGTCAGGACGAGTCCCGCTCCGTTCCATGGTGTCTCCGGCTCATCGAGGGCCGCCGCGCCACTCGGGCATCGCCCGCTCGCCAACGGCGACGTCGTAGGCCGCACGGGCCAGGAGACGGGTCGAATCCAGCGTCGGCAGGGGAGAGACGTCGGGCGTGATCAGCAACGGGATCTCGGTGCAGACGAGCGCGACCGCGTCACAGCCCCGGCCGGCCAGCCGTTCGATGACACGGAGGTACTCCTGCCGCGACGCATCGCTGATCACGCCGTTCACCAGCTCCTTGAAGATGACCGCGTTGACGAGGTCGCGGTCGTCGGCGTCCGGCAACTCCGCGGCGATCCCGCGCGCGGCCAGCGCCCGCGGGTACAGCGGTCCGTCGGGTTCGCCGGATCGGGTATCAACGGCGCGCTGGGAGACGCCCTCGGCCGGTTGCGAGCGGAACTTCCCGACGTCGACCTGTCCCTGGTGGAGCTGTTCGACGACGCCGAGATGTCGACCGGCATCCTGGACGGAAGCCTTGACGTGGCGGTGCGGGCGGCCCGGCCGCCTCTGGTCA